>CACZNY010000361.1 GCA_902782655.1 uncultured Lachnospiraceae bacterium | reverse complement strand
GTCATGGGGCCTACCCCGCCGGGCACAGGCGTGATGAAGGAAGCTATGGGCTCCACATCATCGTAGTCCACGTCGCCGCAGAGCTTTCTACCGTCGTTTTTTTCGGGATCGATCCGATGTATCCCCACATCTATCACCACAGCGCCATCCTTCACATATTCATGGGTTATCATCTTCGGTTTTCCGATGGCTACTATCAGTATATCAGCTCTGCTGCATATATCCTCTATATGTCTGGTCTTCGAATGTACGACAGTCACAGTGGCATTTTCGCGAAGCATCAGCATGGCCATGGGCTTTCCCACTATATTGGATCTGCCCATTACGACGCACTCCTTACCTGCGATCTCCACCCCGCTCCTTTTTAAGAGCTCGATGACTCCGGCCGGAGTGCAGGATACAAAGCCCTCTGTCCCGATGCTTAAAGCCCCTACAGATCTTCTTGAAAAGCCGTCCACATCCTTATCCGGGTCTATCGCTTCTATTATCCTCTCCTCATTTATATGCTCCGGTACGGGAAGCTGTACGAGGATGCCGTTCACCTCCGGATCCTTATTCAGTTTTTCAATAAGAGCTATAAGCTCCTCCTCGGTAGTGCTTTCATCCATCTCATAGGAAAGGGATTTGATCCCGCAGTATTCACAGGCACTTTTCTTATTCCTCACATAAACCTGGGAAGCGGGATCACTACCGACTATGATCACGGCAAGACAGGCTTTTATCCCGTCTCTTCTGATCTCGTCCCTTATCTCATCCTTTATGTCCTGGGATATCTTTTTCCCGTCTATAATGCAAGCCATTAAAAAAGCCCCCTTATCATTCCATTCTGATCAACATCTATATCATAGGCCGCAGGCTTTTTGGAAAGCCCCGGCATCGTCATTATATCACCCGTAAGCGCCACTACAAAACCGGCGCCGCCCGAGAGATAAACATCCCTTACATTTATCCTGAAGCCCTCCGGAGCTCCCAAAAGCGTCGGGTCATCCGAGAAGGAATACTGGGTCTTTGCCATGCATACCGGAAGCTGCCCATAGCCCTCCTTCTCCATTGCCGCAAGCTCCTGTACAGCCTTCGCTGAAAAATCAACACCGGCCGCCCCGTAGATACTGCAGGCTATTGTCTCTATCTTTTCCTTAAGAGGCATGTCATCAGGATAGAGCAGCCTGAAATCAGCCTTATCCTCATCAAGGACTTTAAGGATCTTTTCCGCAAGATCCAATGCACCCTCACCGCCCTTTTCCCAGGCTTCCGAATAAGAAAAAGCGCAGTCCCTGTCCTTTGCATATCTTTCAATGAAGTCTATCTCCTCCCTGGTATCAGCGGAGAAGGCGTTAAGGGCAACTATTACGGGAAGGCCGTATTTTTTAAGATTATCGATATGCCTTCCGAGATTTGCAATGCCCTTTCCAAGAGCCTCCATATCAGGCTCCGAAAGCCTGTCCTTTGCAAGTCCTCCGTTATATTTAAGAGCTCTTGCCGTAGCTACCAGAACCACGGCCGAGGGCTTAAGCCCCGCCTCCCTGCATTTAATGTCAAAAAACTTCTCTGCTCCGAGATCCGCTCCGAAGCCGGCCTCCGTTATCACTATGTCCGCAAGCTTCAGCGCAGCTTTCGTAGCTGTCACCGAGTTGCAGCCATGGGCTATATTTGCGAAGGGTCCTCCATGGACTATCACGGGGGTATGCTCAAGAGTCTGTATCAGATTGGGCTGGATCGCATCCTTAAGAAGGGCGGCCATTGCCCCCACAGCCTTTATGTCAGCGGCTGTCACGGCCCTGCCGTCAAGATCGTAGGCCACCACCATCCTGGAAAGCCTCTTTTTAAGATCCTCCATATCAGAGGCCAGGCAGAATACAGCCATTACCTCGGAGGCAACCGTTATGGTGAAATGATCCTCTCTTACAAAGCCGTCAGCCTTGGAGCCGAGTCCCACCACCACATTTCTCAAAGCACGGTCATTCAGATCAAGACATCTTTTCAGCACTATCCTTCTGGTATCTATGCGAAGCTCATTTCCCTGATGGATATGATTGTCAAGCAATGCCGCGCAGAGATTATTCGCCGTTGTTATCGCATGGAAATCTCCGGTAAAGTGAAGGTTAAGATCCTCCATGGGAACCACCTGGGCCATGCCGCCTCCCGCAGCTCCGCCCTTGATGCCGAAGCAGGGTCCGAGTGACGGCTCCCTTAGGGCGATCACCGCATTTTTCCCGAGTCTGCCCATGGCCTCGCCTATGCCTATGGTCTGGGTTGTCTTGCCCTCCCCTGCGGGGGTGGGATTGATGGCCGTGACCAGCACAAGCCTGCCGTCCTTCCGATCCTGTATGCTTCTTATGAAGCTGTCCGATATCTTGGCCTTGTACCTTCCGTAAAGCTCAAGGTCATCCTCTCCTATCCCCAGCCCTGCGGCCACATCCTTTATATGAAAAAGCTCTGCGCTCTGCGCTATCTCTATATCAGATCTCATACATGCTCCTCCCTGAAGCTCTCAAACTGCTCCGGCGTCATTATGATTCGGCGTCCTTTGGTTCCCATTTCCTCGCCTACCACACCCTCCTCGGTAAGCTGGTCCATTATCCTCGCGGCTCTGTTGAAGCCGAGCCTGAATTTCCTCTGCAAAAGCCCTATGGATACGGTCTCCTTGTCGAGATTCACCGCAAACTCGGCTGCCTGCATGAAGATCTCGTCCGCGTCATCTCCGGCGGGAGCAGCTGACTGAGAGCCGCCCTTCGACTGTCCTGAGCCGCCTGACGCTGCAGCCCTGTTTATGGCTTCGGTTATATCATCAGCCGCTCCGTCATCCTTTTTCTGCTCCCTGATGAAGCGGGCTACCTCCTCCACCTCCTCATCTGACACAAAGGCTCCCTGCACCCTCGAAGGCTTGGGGGCTCCTACCGGATAGAAGAGCATGTCGCCCTTTCCCAGAAGCTTCTCGGCGCCCACCATATCGAGTATGGTCCTGGAATCAGTGCCGCTGGTGACAGTAAAGGCCACACGGCTCGGCATATTCGCCTTGATGAGTCCGGTGATGACATCCACAGAGGGTCTCTGGGTCGCTATGATAATATGCATTCCCGCGGCTCTCGCCTTCTGGGCAAGTCTGACTATCGCAGTCTCCACATCGCTCTTCGCTGTCATCATAAGATCAGCAAGCTCATCCACGATTATGACTATCTGCGGCATGGGCGGAAGCCCTTCCTTTGCGGCCCAGGCATTGTAGCCCTTAAGGTCGCGTACCGCATGTTCGGCAAACTCCCCGTATCTCCTGTCCATTTCAATGACGCTCCAGTTCAGGGCTCCTGCCGCCTTCTGCGGATCTGTCACGACATTCGTCATGAGATGCGGTATGCCGTTATAGATCGAAAGCTCCACTATCTTAGGGTCTATCATCATGAGCTTGACCTCATCAGGACGCGCCTTGTAGAGTATGCTCATTATTATCGTATTGATACAGACAGATTTGCCGGCGCCCGTCGCTCCCGCTATGAGCACATGCGGCATCTTGGCTATATCGAAGATCACCGGCTTCCCTCCGATGTCCTTTCCCACGGCAAAGGAGATCTTTGATTTGGAGTTTCTGAACTCATCGGAATCAATAAGATCCCTGAGCATCACAGGCGTATTCTCCGCATTCGGAACCTCTATGCCGATGGCGCTCTTTCCCGGTATGGGAGCTTCGATCCTTATACTCTCAGCCGCAAGGGCAAGCTTTATATCATCCGTAAGACTGACTATCTTTGAAACCTTTACTCCGGCCTCGGGAAGCATCTCATATCTTGTAACCGTAGGTCCCACGCTCACATCCGTCATGGTGACGTTCACTCCGAAGCTTGCGAGCGTCTCCTTCAGCTTATTGGAGATCTGCATCTGCTCCAGCTTCGCATTTCCCGTGGCCTTTGTTCCCTTTTTCAGCATGGTAACGGGCGGGATCCGGTACTCGTCAACCTTATCGTCATTAAGCTCCACCCCGTCGGGTATGGTCGATGAAGCGATCTTTCTCTTTGCAGGCTTCTCCTTTACAGGTGCTTCAGGCTCAACCCTTCTTATTCGCAAAGGCTCAGGCTCCGGTTCAGGCTCGGGAAGCTCTT
>CACZNY010000360.1 GCA_902782655.1 uncultured Lachnospiraceae bacterium | reverse complement strand
TTGACTGCAAGGCTCTTGAGTATGTTTCTTCCTCGGGGATCCGTCAGTTCGTGGCTGCCTACAAGAAGATGAGCGGCAATTTCAAGCTGACCGGCGTATCTGCCGAGATCATGGATGTGCTCAATATGACGGGGATATCGAAAAGGATCACCATAGAATGACAGGATCATGCACCCTTCGGCGGGGTATGGTATAATACCCGTCATGTTTGATCTTCAGGGGAAAAAAGATGCGGATGCACTGATGCTTGATGTGGACGGGACCCTTTGGGATTCCACTTCAATAGTGGCAAGGGCATGGACAAAGGCTGCAATGGAGACCGGCTTTGCCGGTCTTGATGTACAGCCCGATACGCTTAAGGGGCTTTTCGGGAAGACTATGGATGAGATAGCCTGTGCTCTGGTCCCGGAGGCATCTTTGGCTCAGCGGGATGCATTGATGAAAAAATGCGTGATATATGAGCAGCAGGCTCTCGAAGAGGATGAGTGTGATATCTGTTATCCGGGCGTCCTTGATACGATAAGGAGCCTCTCAAAAAGGCTCCCGCTTGCCATCATTTCAAACTGCCAGTCAGGCTACATAGAGCTTTTCATGAAAAAAACTCATCTGACAGGCGCGGAGATCCGGGATAAGGAGTGCTTCGGTGATACGGGGCACGGAAAGACCGATAATATCCTTGCCGTGATGAAGCGCAACGGGTTTAAGACAGCCTTCTATGTAGGAGATACCGAGGGGGATCGTATAGCAGTAAGGGCTGCGGGGATAGGCTTTATCGCTGCTGATTACGGCTTTGGCGAGCCCTTGGAGGCTGACATCAGGCTCGATCGGTTTGACAGATTATTGGAGATATTTTAGGGGAAATGGAGAAGAAAACAAAGGAAGAGCTGGAACAGGAAATACAGGAGAAGGTAGACAGAGAGAGGTCAAGGCGCGACAGGGCAGCGGCGGAGGTCGGTGAGAAGCCCAATGTGTACAGGGAGATATTTGACTGGATAGCTGTGATAGTCATAGCTGTCCTTATATCTTTTATGCTCCATACATTTGTGATAGTGAACGCGACGGTTCCCACCTCATCCATGGAAAACACCATTATGGCAGGGGACAGGGTCATAGGCTCAAGGCTTTACTACAGGCGGCATGAGCCTCAAAGAGGCGATATCATCATGTTTGATTATCCGGATGATCCGAGGATACTCTATATCAAGAGGGTGATAGGGCTTCCCGGAGAGCATGTGGAGATTACAGGCGGCACTGTCTATATAAACGGGGAGCCGCTGGATGAGCCATATCTTGATGTGGTGACAGAGGGCGAATGGGGACCCTATGATGTGCCCGAGGGTCATTATTTCATGATGGGAGACAACCGCAACGACAGCGCAGACTCAAGATACTGGCAGCATCCGTACCTTTCAAGGGACGGCATAGTCGGCAAGGCGGTGCTTAAATACTGGAGAGGATTCGAGAGGTTTAAATAATGATATCCAAAAAGATGGAGAGCCTGGTCGATAATAATTCGGTCATAAGGCAGATGTTTGAAGAAGGCAAAAGGATGGCGGAGGAATTCGGGGCGGATAAGGTCTATGATTTTTCCATAGGCAATCCCAACGTGCCCGCGCCTGAAAAAGTCAGGGACACGATAGAAAGGCTTTTAAGAGAAGAGGATCCCGTGGATCTGCACGGATATATGCCGAATGCCGGCTTTTTGGAGGTAAGGGCAAGGATCGCGGATTCCCTTAATAAAAGATTTGACACGTCCTTTGGTGCCGGCAATATCATGATGACGGTGGGCGCGGCAGGCGGATTGAACTGCGCACTGAAGGCTCTGCTGAATCCGGGGGATGAGGTTCTTTCCTTTGCGCCTTATTTCGTGGAATACAAAAACTATGTAGCCAATTATGACGGAGTCCTTAAGGAGATAAGGCCGGATACGGAAACCTTCCAGCCTGATCTTAAGGCCTTCGAGGAGGCTGTGACCCCGAAGACAAGGGCTCTTATCATTAATAACCCCAATAATCCGTCGGGGGTCATCTATCCCGGGAGCACTATACAGGCTATAGCGGATATCCTTGAAAGGAAGCAGAAGGAGTACGGCAGCGAGATATTCATCATTTCGGATGAACCCTACAGAGAGCTTGTTTATACCGATGCGAAGGTGCCCTATATAACGAAGTATTATGCAAATACGATAGTAGGCTATTCTTTCTCAAAAACCCTGTCCCTGCCCGGCGAAAGGATCGGGTATCTCGTGATACCGTCCGAGGCCGCGGAGCATGAGAGGCTTTTCCAGGCCGTGACCATAGCAAACCGGGTCCTGGGCTTCGTGAATGCCCCCTCACTCATGCAGAAGGTGGTGGCTGAGTGCCTTGATGAAAAAGCGGATATAGGCTTCTACGCCCGCAACAGGGATGTGCTTTATGAGGCGCTCAGGGAGTACGGCTATTCCTGCATTAAACCGGAGGGAGCCTTTTATATGTTTATCAAATCTCCGGTACCGGATGAGAAGGAATTCGTGGCGGAGGCCAAAAAGGAGCATATACTGCTGGTTCCGGGTTCCTCCTTTGCCTGCGCCGGCTTCGTGCGCCTTTCCTATTGCGTAGCCTATGAGACCTGTGTGAATTCCCTGCCGGGATTTAAGAGGCTTGCCGGAAAATATGGGCTTTGAAGATAATATCCGGAAGGTAACCCCTTATACTCCGGGGGAGCAGCCGAAGAAAAAGGTGATAAAGCTCAATACCAATGAGTGTCCCTATCCGCCGTCGCCCGGGGTCTTTGATACACTTAACGGGCTCGACTGGGAGAAGCTCAGACTGTATCCGGATCCCGTAATGTCCGATCTTTTGGACAGTATAGCAGAGCACTATAAGGTGAAGCCCTCCGAGGTCTTTGCGGGGGTGGGCTCCGATGATGTGCTGTCCATGTGCTTTCTTACCTTCTTTGCGGGGGATAAGCCGGTATTTTTCCCGGACATCACTTATTCCTTTTATGATGTATGGGCTGAGGTCTACCGCATACCCTATGAGACGAAAAAGCTTAATGATGACTTCAGGATAAATGCCGGGGATTATTATGCCGATAACGGCGGGGTGGTCATTGCGAATCCCAATGCGCCTACGGGCATCGGCGAGAGTCTCGGGCTTATAGAGGATATCATAAGCCATAATGAGGACTCGGTCGTGATAGTTGATGAGGCCTATATTGATTTCGGAGCGGAGAGCGCCCTGCCTCTTATAAGGAAATACGATAACCTGATAGTAGTCCGCACGATGTCCAAATCAAGGGCTATGGCCGGGATGAGGATAGGCTACTGCTTCGGCAGTGAGAGGCTTATAAAGTATCTGAATGACGTCAAATATTCTGTCAATTCATATACTCTGAATTATCCTTCGATAGCTGCCGGGACGGCTGCCATGAAGGATGAGGAGTATTTCAATGATGTAGTAAACCGCATTAAGGCCACAAGGGAAAGGACGGAGAAAGAGTTTTCAAAGCTTGGCTTTTCTTATTATCCGTCGGATACGAATTTTCTTTTTGCAAAGCCTCCTGAAGGCCATGAGGCTTCGGAGATCTTCGAAAGGCTTAAGGAAAAGGGGATATACGTCAGGTATTTTAAGAAGGACAGGATATCCGACCGCCTGCGCATAACCATAGGCACGGATGAGGAGATGGACTGCCTCTTTAAGGCATTAAGAGAGATTCTGGAGGATAGATAGATGTTTGAAGCATTTGCGGGTTCGTCGTTATTGATAAGATATCTGATAGTTTTTTTTGTTTCCATGGTTCCTTTGATAGAGCTTCGTGGAGCGATACCCATAGCAGCCGTAATGGGGCTGACGGACACTCTTCCCCATGTGGTGCTCACCTTCGTGGTGGCCATAGTCGGTAACATGCTTCCCGTGCCGATCATTTATCTCTTTGCGAGAAAGGTTCTGGAGTGGGGCAAGGATAAGCCGGTCATAGGAGGCTTCTTCAGATTCTGTCTCGAAAAGGGAGAGAAGGGCGGAAGGAAGCTTGAGGAAAAGGCAGGACGCGGACTCTTCGTGGCGCTGGCTCTTTTCGTCGGCATACCCCTTCCGGGCACCGGTGCCTGGACAGGTACTCTCGCGGCTTCGATACTTGATATGAAATTCAGGGAAACCGTGGTAGCTGCGATGGTGGGAGTGCTGCTTGCAGGCATTATAATGATGACGCTTTCCATTGCCGGAGTATCCGCCTTCGGAGTCGTGGCGGGATGATCCCGGTTTTGCGGCCGGAAATATATGAAGACCCTTTAAAGATCTGACAGGAGTACAGCATGACTTTAGA
>CACZNY010000359.1 GCA_902782655.1 uncultured Lachnospiraceae bacterium | reverse complement strand
TGTTTTGATACAACGACGCCCAAAGTCAAATGGCTTTTTGAACAAGTTCAAACGCCATTTAGACTTTTGGCGTTTGTATCATATTATATGCTACAATGTCTGACAGTATCTGAGAAAGGCGTGAATGTGTTGCTCATATGTACTTCAACCCGAAAAGGATATGGATACCGGCAACGGCATATATACTGATAATCTTATATGTTATAATCAGCAGGTCATCAGGCGTGGCGCTTATATGTCCGTTCCGGCGCTTATTCAATATAAGCTGCATAACCTGCGGCGGCACAAGGATGGTGGAGAGCCTGCTGCATTTTCAGATATACAGGGCGTTCAGATATAACCCGTTTATCCTCGCGACCTCCCCGTTCATTTTCTTCATGACACTGGTGGCAAGCGAAGTTATAATAATAAAGGAAGAGCATCATAAGAAGTATTATATCTGTCTTGTGATCTTCTCAGCAGGAGCCATAGCCTTCATGGTATTGAGAAATACATTGCTGCCATGGCTGGCGCCTGTGGAAATATAAATAATAAGAAAGGCGGTATTAAGATGGATGAAAACAATATGAATCAGGGGAATTACCAGCAGCCGGATCCCGGACAGCCGGTTCAGAATTATGTACAGCCTCAGCAGGGGAATCCGCAGCAGGGAAATCCACAGCAGGGATTCCAGCAGCAGGGATATCAACAGGGGTACCAGCAGCAGGGGTACCAGCAGGGCTATAATAACGGGCCGCAGAGAAAACCGGGAAATTCTCCCGCCTTTGTGACACTTATCTTGCTCGCTATACTGGAGACCTGCTGCTGCAACACGATCACCGGAGTTATCGCGATAATCCTTACATTTATAGCCGACAGCTCCTATAGCTCAGGCGATCTGCAGGGATATGAATCAAAGAAAAAGATAACCATAATAGTGCTCATTGTAGGCGTAGTGCTCTCAATCCTGATGTCCATTATCACTCTTGCATTAGGTATTGCAGATATTAACGATATTACGGATCTGACAAACGGCTTGTAAAAAAAACTGTAACGGGGAGCGCAGAGGCTCCCCGTTTTTTCATCCCGCTTATTTCAGTCCGACCCTCCTTCGGATCGCTCTCAGAGCCGCTCTCCCGCTCTGCCAAAGACCTTAATGCAGCGTTCCAGTATGCCGTTCATGCAGGCTATGGCCATACCGTAATTGACCATGGGTACGCCTGCTTCTTCCGCCTTTGATATGCGGAATTTCATCTCAGACTCATTCAGCATGCAGCCTCCACAATGAATGATGAGGGCGTATCCGGACAGCTCCTCAGGGAAGGAGCCTCCGGAGCTGAAATGAAACTCCGGATCCGACTTACTGTATTCCCTTATCCAGCCGGGAAGCTTTACGCTCCCAATGTCATTACACTGTCTGTGGTGGGTACATCCTTCTGCTATCAGCACCTTATCACCGTCCGTAAGAGCAGCCAGCTTATCCGCTCCGCGCCTCAGACTTTCAAGCTCTCCCTTATATCTTGCAAAAAGTATGGAAAAGCTGGTAAGAGGTATTTCCTCCGGCACTATTGAGGCTACAGTCCCGTAAGCCTGGGAATCCGTGATCACCATGCGCGGGGCAGGAATACCGGAAAGCACCTCTTTAAGCTCCGTATCGCGGCAGACCACGGCGCTGCAGCCTGCCTCCAGTATATCCCTTATGGTCTGCTGCTGCGGAAGTATAAGCCTTCCCTTCGGCGCCGACTCATCTAAGGGTATGACAAGCACCACCGTATCGCCTTTATTCAAAAGATCTGCCACGAGGCGCTTGGAGCTTTCATTCTTTTTACAGGCAAGCTCTGTCAGGGCAGCTTTAAGCCTTTCAATATTCTGGCCGGTCCTTGCGCTGACTATGATCTCTCCGGGCTCCTTATCCTCCGGCTCATCATAAAGATCTGCCTTATTGCGCACGGTCAAATAAGGGATCTTCCTTTCAGATATCAGCCTTATAAGCTCCTTCTCCGCCTGTACCGGCTCTCTTCCGCACTCTGTGACGAGCACCGCCACATCGGTCTTTGCCAGTATGCGTCCGGTCCTTTCAACCCTCTTTTCCCCGAGCTCCCCTGTATCGTCTATGCCCGGAGTATCTATTATCAGCACCGGTCCTGCCTTTGAAAGCTCCATCGCCTTCATTACGGGATCCGTAGTAGTTCCCTTTATATCCGAAACAAGGCTCATCTCCTGATTTGTG
>CACZNY010000358.1 GCA_902782655.1 uncultured Lachnospiraceae bacterium | reverse complement strand
GTAAACCAAAATAAAACCTCAATGCTTCAGCCATACCGTTTCGTTCACGATCTTCGTGTAGCTCTGTATTATCTTTATCACCTTGACTGAGACATTCTCATCAGCGTAGTCCTCCGCCTCCACGTAGGGCTCATGAGCCTCATGCATGGCTGTCGCAAGCTCCACGGCCTGCTCCACGTCATCAGATTTTATTCCTCCTATGACCACCGAGCCCTTGTCCAGCACCTCCGGCCTCTCGGTGGAGGTCCTTATCAGCACAGCAGGGAAGTCCATCATGGCTGACTCCTCAGAGAGAGTCCCCGAGTCGGACAGCACACAGAAGGCATTCTCCTGCAGCTTATTATAATCAAAATATCCGAAGGGCTTCAGGCTCTTTACCCTCTTATCAAAGACGAAGCCCCTTTTATCTATGAAGCTCCTTGATCTTGGATGGGTGGAATAAATGACCGGCATATCATACTTTTCCGCTATATGGTTTATGGAGTTCATAAGCGCGAAGAAATTGTCCTCGAGGTCTATATTCTCCTCCCTGTGGGCGGATACGAGGATGTACTTCCCGGGCTTCAGCGAAAGCTCCTCAAGCACCCTCGAAGCCTCGATCTTATCCCTGTTTTTGATCAGGACCTCCTTCATGGGAGAGCCGGTGACAAACATGGTCTTGCCGTCTATCCCCTCGGACAGCAGATACCGCCTCGAATGCTCGGTATAGGGCAGATTGATGTCCGATATATGATCCACTATCTTCCTGTTTATCATCTCCGACACATTCCAGTCCCAGCAGCGGTTCCCCGCCTCCATATGGAAGATCGGGATCTTCAGCCTCTTTGCGGATATGGCGGACAGCGCCGAGTTCGTATCTCCGAGAATAAGTACAGCATCGGGCTTCACCTCTTTAAGCAGTCCGTAGGATTTTGAGATGATATTCCCCATGGTCTCCCCCAGATCCGCTCCCACGCTGTCAAGATAATGATCCGGCTCGCGGAGCCCGAGGTTTTCGAAAAAGACCTGATTCAGTGTATAGTCGTAATTCTGCCCGGTGTGCACCAGCACATGGTCGAAGTACCTGTCCGCACACTTTATGACCTCCGAAAGCCTTATGATCTCAGGCCTTGTCCCGAGTATCGTCATCAATTTCAGTTTACTCATCTGTCATCTCCTATATATAACTTACACCGGTCGGCTGCCGATACCGCAACGCGAAGCCGGCTCTGAGGGTTCCCCTTCAAAATACGCCTGCTCTCTATGTGACAGACAAAGAAATCCGGCGTCGAACGGTATCCGTCTCCTGTCATACATCCTCATAGTATGTATCCGGATGCTCCGGATCAAAAGCCTCCGACGCCCACATAAGGGTGACCATGTCCGTATCGCCCTTATTGATGATGCTGTGGGTGTAGCCCGTGGGAATATCCACTGCCGTAAGCTCGTCTCCGTTTACATAATATTCTATTATGTCATCCTCCCCTATCTTCCTGAAGCGGATCAGGCCCTCACCCTTGACCACAAGAAACTTCTCATTCTTGCTGTCGTGCCAATGGTTCCCCTTTGCTATCCCCGGATGCGTTATGTTAACCGACACCTGCCCCCTGTCCGGAGTCCGGATAAACTCCGTGAAGGAACCCCTGTCGTCCTTATTCATCTTTAATCTATAGGAAAAGCCGTCCTCGGGAAGGAAGCTCAGATACGTTGAATAAAGCTTTGAAACGAAAGCGTCCGAAAGCTCCGGCACCCCAAGGCTCTCCCTCAGCTTCGGAAAGCCCGATATCGTCTCCGCGATATAGCCGAGCTCCGCATGGTATACGGCACAGCGCAGGGAAGCATAAGGCTCACCGGCCCCCGGTATATCCCCGGGCTCCCTGCCCCCGGCTCCCGTCAGCATCTCCATATCCTCCACAAGCTCTGACATCAGATCGTCTATATACACAAGATGCATCATATGCTCCGGGTCATTCACAGTGATGGGAAGTCCCCTTGCTGTATTGTGGCAGAAGGTTGCCACCGCGGAATTATAATTCGGCCTTGACCATTTGCCGAAGACATTGGGCATCCTGTAGATAAGTACGCGGGATCCGGTCTTCTTCCCGTGCTGAAAGGCCGCGCTCTCCGCCCCTCTCTTGGAGGCTGCATAGATATTGGCTTCATCCTCCGACTCCGCCTGGGTGGAGGAGGTCACTATCAGCGGGCAGTCATTTCCGGCTTCCTCAAGGAAGTCCACGAGCTTCCCCGTAAGCCCGGCATTGCCGTCCCAGAATTCCTGTGTGCTCTCAGGCCGGTTCACCCCCGCGAGATGGAATACAAACTCCGCCTCTTCGCAGTACCGCCTAAGCTCTTCCTCCGTGCTCTCCCGCACATATTCCAGGATATCGTCATACCCGGCATTCAAAAGCCTCCTCACGAGATTTTTCCCGATGAAGCCCCGGGCTCCGGTCACAAGTATCTTCATATCATCCTCAGGCTCCCAGCCTCGGTCGGGTTTACATAAATCATTTTCAGTCTCTCTGACCCAGCCAAGCTTACATAAATCAACTCCATTTCCGCTGCTCCCCTACTCAAGCTCAAATTCCCTGAGCCTCTCATGGATATAGGGCAGCTTCAGAAGCTTCTCCTTCACGCCCTCCACATCAAGCTGTGTCGTATTATCAGAATTAAAGGTAGTCACGGAATCATCTCTGGCCGAGCCCTCCGTGAAATACTTATCATAGTTCAGGTCTCTGTTGTCGGCAGGCACCCGGAAGAAGTTGCCCTCATCGTAAGCCTTGATCCTCTCCTCCGAGGTGAGCAGAGTCTCCGCCATCTTCTCTCCATGCCTTATGCCTATGACCTTTATCTCCTGCTTCGAATGAAATAATTCCTTCACCGCCTGAGCCAGCACCTCTATGGTACAGGCCGGTGCTTTCTGCACGAAGATGTCCCCCGCATGAGCGTTATTGAAGGCATAGACCACGAGCTCCACCGCTTCCTCAAGCGACATCACGAACCTTGTCATCTTCGGCTCCGTCACCGTTATCGGCTTCCCGTCCCTTATCTGGTCGATGAATAAAGGCACCACCGACCCCCTCGAGCACAGCACGTTACCGTATCTCGTCCCGCAGATCAGAGTCTTTTCCTCATCCACCGTGCGGCTCTTGGCTACGAAGACCTTCTCCATCATGGCCTTCGAGATACCCATGGCATTTATGGGATAGGCCGCCTTATCCGTAGAAAGGCAGACCACCTTCTTGACCCCGTTATGTATCGCGGCAGTCAGCACATTATCGGTACCGATCACGTTAGTCCTCACCGCCTCCATGGGGAAGAATTCGCAGGAAGGCACCTGCTTTAAGGCAGCCGCTGCAAAGATATAATCAACGCCGTAGGTCGCCTCCTCTATGGAGCCATAGTCCCTCACATTCCCGATATAGTATTTTATCTTGGGATTATTATAGAAGTGGCGCATATCGTCCTGCTTCTTCTCATCTCTGGAAAATATGCGTATCTCTCTGATGCCCGTATCCAGAAACCTGTTCAGCACCGCCGTACCGAAGGATCCCGTGCCTCCCGTGATAAGCAGCGTCCTGCCGTCAAATAAAGTCTCACTCATACCCTTGATCGATCCTCTCCGAAAAATCTTCAGACACGCCATGCGCGTCCGGAACACATATTAATCTGCAGCTTTACCGCAGGTAATACCGCCTGCGTTCAGCCGCCTCTCCTGCAGATCATTCCCATGATAACACAAAAGCGGCGGCCTGTTAAACCACCGCTCTTATTATAATCAAGCCTGAAGCTCCACTTACGATAAAGCCTCCGGCAGCTGCGCCGGGATTATGTATGTTAAGCTTTTGAAAATATGCTGTCAGGCAGGCAGCAATGCTACATCAGACTGCTGTCGGCGTCGATTCTCCGTACTATGGCATTAGTGGCAAAAAGAAGGATACAGCCGACGATATTCTGCAGGAAGGAGGTTGCGGCGGAATAACTGAAATTTGCCTGCAGCATCAGCGCTTTATAGACATAGACATCCAGAGTCTGTGTAACCGGCTGAAGCGAGTCGGAATTCAGGGGAACCTGATAGAAGAGGCCGAAATCCGATGCCATAAGGCTTCCGATCCTGAGTATGAATATGGTGGCGACGGTCGGACGGAGCAGCGGGAGCGTGATATGACGGACACGCTGAAGGAAGGTGGCACCGTCAAGTCTTGCACACTCATAGAGTGTCCGGTCGATCGCCGTTATGGCACAGAGATATATCATCATGGCATAGCCCGTGGATTTCCACAGCTCAGTCAGGATCAGGATGAGCCTCCAGTATTCGGGAGACTGGTACCAGGACACCGCAGCGGCTCCAAACAGCCGCAGGATATGATTCACCTGCCCCTCATCTGTAGCGAGGAAGCCGTAGAGACAGTATCCGACGATCACCCACGACAGGAAATACGGAAGGACCATTACCATCTGTACCAGTCCGGAAAAAAGCCTGCTGTGGATCTCGACAAGGAGGATCGCGAGAAATACCGGTATGATGATCCCCAGTATCAGGAAAACCGTATTGTAGAATAAAGTATTGAAAAGGATCTTCGGCATCTCCGAGGAGAGGAAAAGAAAGGAAAAATTCTTAAGCCCCACCCAGGGACTGTTCACAAAGAGATTTTCAAGCAGGGAATCCCCGGGCTTCGGCGTAAACTGCTTGAAAGCGAAGCAGATCCCGAATAAAGGCAGATAGCAGAAGATGAGATACCAGAGTATAGCCGGCATCGAAAAAAGCAACAGCTCACGGTCCGTCTTACTTTTTTTCCTGTTCTTCAAACCACTCATTGATCTGCTCCTGTACATCCGCCAGCAGTTCGTCAAAGCCGGCATCCTCCATCCTCTTCCGCATCCTGGGGACCACGACATCCGGATCACTGGTACCGGTACGCAGCTCCGCCGAATAATCGCTGTAGATCGCCTGGACGGCAGTGACTATATTCTCCTTGCGCGTTGTATCATAATAAAAGCCGCGCATCTTACTGTAGATCCCCTCTTTCTCATACCCCTCAAATACCTTTTTCCACTGATCCGGGTCACCCGGAATGTCCCTGCTTACTGCCGCCACGGATGCATTCACGACCGACCCTGTCTGAAAGAGACCTAAAGCATAGCGATCCGTGCCGGTCCGGGTCGTAAGGACGGTTCCGTTTTCAAGATAATTAAAATGCTTTCCCTCTATGCCGTATGCCAGAATATCCCGGAACCTCCGGTCGGTACTCAAAAGCTCTATATACTTCAGACACCGGATCGCCTGTTCCCTGCTGCACGCCGCGCTGATGCCGATCATGGCGCCCTGCTCACTCTGTCTGGACAGGAAGGGACCCTCATAGGAGGCGGTCTTTACATGAAATCCCCAGTCATCCGGATTGGAATATCCCATATACCCCTTCCAGGCTACACCGAAGCGTACCGGGATGGATTTATCAGCTGTGGTGGAATCAATTGTCGCGGCATCAGGGTGGATGTAGCCGGCCTTATACCACCTGTGGAGGGTGCGGTAACGGTCCATCAGCTCCTCACAGTCCCAGAGCGCCTCTGCCTGCGGGATCACGGAATCCTGGTCATACGGAACCACGATGATCCCGCTGACGATCTTTTCCACGAAATTCAGGTATCCGGCAAAGCCGCCCTTATCCATCGCAAGCGGATACTTATCAGGATGATCCTCTTTATAAGCCTTAAGATAGGGTTCGATGGCTTCAAGACCGTCCATCCGCTCCGGGATCTCCATTCCCTTCTCCCCCTCGAAATAATCTGCATTAAGCCGGAACATCTCTTC
>CACZNY010000357.1 GCA_902782655.1 uncultured Lachnospiraceae bacterium | reverse complement strand
TTTTGGCTGCAAACGAAGCGATGTCAGAATCGGAAGAGATAGCCGAGACACCTGAAGAAGCTATACCGGAGGTGGCTGAAGAAAGCGTACCGGAAGAATCCGAAGAAGTCATGCCGGAGATGACTGAAGAAAGTGCACCTGAAGAGCCTGAAGAGACAGTGGGCTCTCCGGAAGTGGATATGATGTTAAGTGAAGAGTCTCTGGCAGACCTTCTGGAAGCTATCCCCGAACTGTCTGATGAGCCGGCACAGGAAACCGTAGAGGGTGAGCCTGCGGCGACTGAGGATGCTTATGAGATGCCTGACGGACTGACTTCCATTGATCTTAGTTTCACTGAGGAGCCGGAAGTAAAACCGGATGAAGCCCCGGAGGGGGAGCCGGAAAGAGAGATAGAGATCGATCTTTCTGACAGCAGTATGTTTGAGATTCCCCTGGATGATGAGATAGATGAATCCCTGGCAAGTGCGCTGTCGGAGACTGATGCGGACAGTGCTGCCGTGAATGCTCTTTTGTCAGCGGACGAAGAGGGCACTCTTTTGGATGATGATGTGCTGTCGATTCTGGACTCGGATGAAGATGATATGCCCGGTGAAACCGGCGGCGGTGCCGGCGCAGATGACGGAGGCGATGAGAGCGTCCTGTTTGCGGATATAGAGGGACTCGACCTTCGCGAAGAGGGAGCAGACGAGGGCAAAAAGAAAGGTCTTCTGGCCAGGATAATCGAAGCCATCTTTGGTAAAAAGGGTAAAAAAGGCGAAGACGGCGAAGACGACGAGGCAAGGGACACAGGTCTGGAAACCGGAAATATAGCCGGTGATGAGAATATGGAGATCCTCAAGCAGCTGGATGAGGATGAGGACGAGCCGCCCAAAAAGAAGGAAAAGAAGAAAAAAGAAAAGAAAGAAAAGCCAAAAAAAGAGAAGAAAAAGAAAGAGAAAAAACCCAAGCCCAAGAAGGTAAAGAAACCTAAAAAGGAAAGGGTCATTGAATATGAACCGGGCAAGCCTATCTCGAAGAAATTCATCATAGCCATAAGCTTTATGTCGATTTCTTTCCTGGCACTCTTTATTCTGGCAATAAGCCTGCTTCCGGGGTTTATCTATGCCCGTGAGGCCAGAGCTGCCTTTGCAAAGGAGGATTATGAGACCGTATACAGGAAACTGGCGGGCTTAAAACTTAAAGGCAGTGATGAGCAGCTGTATCAGAAATCCTTCCTTCTGATGAAGATGAAGCGATATGATCAGATGTGCGATCACTGGATGGCCGAGGGAGATATGGTCAGGGCTGTGGACGTGATGGTTCAGGCTGTCGGAGCTTTTGACAGATATGCACCCACGGCACAGGAATTCGGTGTATACGATATATATACGAGGTATTATGATGCTATCAGGGCAAAGATGGATACCATTCCCTTAAGTGAGGATCAGGCCAGGACTTTTGCGCTGATAACCGATGAAACACAGTATTCCATAGCTATCGAGGATTATCTTTTCGGAGAGCAGGATATAGAGCCCAATATCCCCGATGAAGTACTTCGCCTGTATGAAGAGGGCGAAGCCGGGACGGAGGGCGAAGAAGGGACCGAAGAAGAGCCCGGGGAAGATGCCGGAGAAGAAGGATCCGGTGATGCAGAGGAAGAATACGAAGAAGAGGAAGAAGATGATGATGGCGGTGAATCCGAGGATCTGTTCACCTTTGATGTACAGCAGGATTCACAGGGCAATTATCACGCGGGAGAGTAAAGCATGATCACAGTGATAGATTATGATGCCGGTAATATCATGAGCGTCATAAAGGCTTTTGAATATCTGGGAGAAAAGGTTCTGCTGACGGCTGACGAAAATGAGATATTAAACGCCGACAGGATCATCCTTCCCGGTGTGGGTAATTTTGGCGACTGTATGGCGGAACTGAATAAGAGGGATCTCCCCCCGGTGATAAAAAAAGCGGTGGCTTCGGGAATCCCCTTCATGGGCATATGCCTTGGTCTGCAGCTGATGTTTGACGACAGCGAAGAGGCGCAGGGAGTGGAAGGCTTAAGACTCCTTGAGGGACATGTGAAGCGGCTTCCGAAAAAGGATGATCTCAAGATACCGAATATCGGATGGAATTCCCTTGATCTGCCTAGGGAAAGCAGGCTTTTTGAAGGTATAGAGGATGGGAGCTTCGTTTATTTCGTCCATTCATATTATCTGGCCGCGAAGGATGAGGATATAGTCTGTGCCACCATTGATTACGGTACCAGGGTACATGCCGCGGTGGAAAAGGACAATATCTTCGGCTGTCAGTTCCATCCAGAGAAGAGCTCGGAAACCGGACTTAATATAATCAGGAATTTTTTGAAGGTTAAATAAGACACTATGCATACAAAAAGGATAATCCCCTGTCTTGACGTAAATAACAACAGGGTGGTAAAAGGAATAAATTTTGTAAATCTCCGGGATGCCGGAGATCCCGTGGAGGTGGCAGCCGCTTATGATAAGGCGGGGGCGGATGAACTGGTCTTTCTGGATATAACCGCATCCTCCGACCATCGGAAAACAGTGGTGGATATGGTGACGGCTGTGGCTGAAAAGGTTTTCATACCCTTTACCGTGGGCGGCGGTATCCGCACTGTGGATGATTTCAGGGATATCTTAAGGGCCGGAGCGGATAAGGTGTCGGTTAATTCCGCGGCCATAATGAACCCGGATCTCATAAGTGAAGCCGCAGACAAATTCGGAAGCCAGTGTGTGGTGGTGGCCATAGACGCCAAGCGCCACGGCGACTCCTGGAATATATACAAAAACGGGGGAAGGATCGACATGGGCATAGACGCCATAGAGTGGGCCGTGGAGGCTCAAAGGCGCGGAGCGGGCGAACTGCTGGTGACCAGCATGGACTGCGACGGCACCAAGGCGGGATATGACATAGAACTGACCGCTGAGATCGCAAAGAGGGTAGATATACCCGTGATCGCATCCGGGGGAGCAGGAGAAAAGGTTCATTTTTATGACGCCCTGACTGTCGGAGGAGCCGATGCGGCTCTGGCTGCTTCACTATTCCATTATAAGGAACTGGAGATCATGGATCTGAAGGCTTATCTAAAGGATAAGGGCGTTGCTGTGAGAGTGTAGGCTTTTACATAAAGTTACGTTATGAAATACGTAAATTATATATATGGGCAAAATATAAAATTGTCAGACACAGACGATATAAAGTATAAAAGGATAAAGAGAGGAGAAAAGGGAATGAATGTATTTCGCATTATGAAAAGAAGGATCGCGCTGTTTATGTCAGCATGTATGGTTCTTTGCGGATCAGGCGTGGGAGCGCTTGCGACGGTTCCCGTATACGCGGCCGAAAAGATAAAGCCGTACATCGCACAAAAGCCTGAGGCAGCCGACATAACTGAGGGACAGTCTCTGGCAGATTCCGTTCTCACCGGCGGCAAGGCCTGGGTGAGCATCAGTGACAATACTGTGGTAGCGGGCACGTTCGCATGGAAAACTCCCAAGATCAAGCCCCAGCTTGGTGATACCAGATTCTCCGTATATTTTACTCCCAGTGATACTGAAACCTATGAGCGCGTGGAATTCAAGGTATCGATCAGTATCAATAAGGCTCCCGAAAAACCTTCAGGAGAAGGCGAGGGCGAAGGCGGTGAAGGCGAAGGCGGCGGCTCTGAAGGCGGCACCACGGATGGCGGCACCACGGATGGCGGCACCGTATCGGAGGATGGTACGGATATTTCTTCAGAGGCGGAAGATCCAATTAAGACCGTTACCTATGGTGGCTCTATGGTGCGCTTCTCCAAGAAAAACGTGGTTTCTTCGGGAAGCATCACTTTTAAATATAATTCAAAGATGACTTACACGGGGAAAAAGATAAAGCTTCCTGATATGAGCTTTGCCATCAATTATGATGAAATGCTTCCCGGAGTGGTTTCGGATCCTTCAAGATATAAGAGCGCAGACTTTTTCAAGGTGAAATATAAGATGTCGGGCAACCAGCACGCTTCAGTCAGTGATGACCGCCCCTCGGACTATGTTAATTATCCCTATTTCAAGTTGAAGTTAAAACTGAACACCAAGGCTATGAAGAGCGCGGGGATCAGTGCTTCTGAGATCAAGGCCATGAAGAAGCGCGTGAGAGCCATGAACAAGATACTGGATTCAAGGGAGATCTCCTATGATATAATCCCTGTGGATCTTTCGCTTCCTTCCACATCCGTGACCGGCGTGGCCTCTTTCAGGAACGGTAAGCTAAAGGGCGTGAAGAACGTGGTGGTACAGGCTAACTGCAACGGACAGGTCAGGACATATAAGCTTAACAATAAGTGTTTCTATGCATCGGTCGTAGATTCCCAAAAGGGCATAGTGTCCATCACAGGTAAAAATGATTTCATGGGAACCGCTGTAGTTAAGTAATCTTTATGATAAACGGAATAATAAACATAAATAAAGGCGCAGGCTTTACCTCCTTTGATGTGGTGGCAAAACTGCGCCATATCTTTGGACAAAAAAAGATAGGACATACGGGAACCCTGGATCCTGAGGCTACGGGGGTACTGCCGGTATGCCTGGGAAATGCCACCAGGGTATGTGAACTGCTGATGGATGAGACCAAGACCTATGCGGCCGTAATGCGTCCCGGGACAGTTACCGATACCCAGGATATCTGGGGGCAGGTTATAAAGCGCAACGAAGTGACGGTCGGCTTTGACGAGGTCAGGGATGCGCTTCTTTCATTTGTGGGGGACTATGAGCAGGTCCCTCCCATGTATTCGGC
>CACZNY010000356.1 GCA_902782655.1 uncultured Lachnospiraceae bacterium | reverse complement strand
TGACACAGATAAAGCATATCGCGGAACTGAATAAAGATCAGCTGGGCACACTGAAGAATCTGGCGCGCCAAGCCGGATCGGAGATAAAAGGCGGAATGCTTACGGCATTCAAACCCCGGAAAAGCATCTCGTTCGCCGTTGTGGATGACGGCCGGGTCACGGGCTTTCTTATGGCCGGTCAAGCCAAAATGTTTCCTGATGATCTGATCGTCAGGCTTTCGTCTGATCTATCACCCGATGAGCTTTACGACCTGATGGACGCCTTTGTATCAGCGGCAAAAGACAGCTTTGATCTGTCGACAGCCTTAAGGATACCGGTCCCCGATACCAGGTATGCCTATATTTTTGAGAAAATAAGCGGAGTAAGAGATATTCAGCACGATTATATGCTGTGAGATTAATGGGGTTATGCCCCGTAAACGGAGGTTATCATGGACAGTAAGAAACTTCTTGAAAATCTGGAACGAAAGAGTGTCCCCATCACGGAGGGCGGAATTCATGTAGAGAAAAAGAACGATCAGCAGGAACTCTTAAAACGCGTCATGACTGTTCCCAACATGCAGGTTCAGATGCCCGAGCAGATGCAGGGCAAGAAGAAAGATCCTGATCAGGAAAAGGAAAAAGAAAAGGCCAAAGAGGCTGTTAAGAAAGCGGAAGATCCCAAGGAAAAAGAAGAGGATGTGAGCAGCGAAGCCTTCCTCGAAGGACTGAACAAACAGAAGAACGAAAAGTTCAGGGAAGTCGTTCTGGATAAGCTTGGCAGTCTTGATGACATCGACGATGTCCTTGATTTTGATGAAGAGGGAAGTATCGCTGAGATAATCGGCATCAAAGAAGATCATGCGCAGCCCGTGGTAGCGACCCAGACCAGACTGCAGAGATACGGAGAACTCCCCCGGCTTGTTGAGAAGAATGCGATCAAAGCAGGAGCGCTCTTAAAGAAATCCCGTAATGTCGTAAAACGCGGCAATTTCTCTCAGGAAGCCATCAATACAGGCTTTGAATTCATCCGCAAGATCAATGAGTGGGCAGGTATAGATGAGGATCCCAAGGGGGACCAGGGCGCATTCTATAACAAGCTGGGAAACAAGGATACTCTCGATTATCTCTATGTGGACGGAAAGCCCTTAAAGAAGTTCGTAGAGGATCAGTACGGTTATAAGGGCTCAAGGAATAAGGCTCAGGAAAAAGGCATCCTGTCCGCATATGTGGCGATGATAGCAGCCAGACAGAATCACCCACTGACCCTGGTCCGTCCCGTCATCATAAATGGTGTGGCCGATGTCGATATCCGCAATGTTTCGGTGAACATGGGCCCCGGAAGAAACCGTGAAGACAATATCCGCGCCATCCGCAATGCCCTCAAGGGCGAGGAATACCGCAAATACTGCGTAGACGCTTACAGAGCGGACAAACTCGCAGAGGCCGGAAATGCCTTAAGAGAAGTAAAAGGCAAAAACGTAAACGCACTCAAGAAACTCGAAGCCTTAAGGGCAGCACTTTATGCGACAGACAAAGGCAAGCATAAAGAATATGACCGTTTCGTCAGAACGTTCAATACATATTTTAACGCGCTTGAATTCATCTGCCTCGACCCCGAGCATATGGATGTGAACAAGGCCGATCTGACCAATCTTTACAGGCTCAACGAGTCTGCGATCAGCTATGCGAACGCATATCTTAAAGGCAAAAAGATGAACCTCGGCAGACATACCGCGATAAGAGATCTGCGCGATCTGTTGTCATCTCAATCCGGCGCTTTCTGGGGAGTGCTCAAGGGAGGGTCCCTGGACGAGGCGGGCAAGACCATATCTCTGGCCGAGATATTAGACCGCAAAGACGAAGGCTTCGTGGTTATGGGTATCGAGGAAGAAGTGAGCGACCTTAAGAGATCCAAAGAGGGCAACGCACAGGATAAGAATGTATATGAGAAGATTGACGACGAGGATATCGCCCTTTCCGTAAGACAGAAAAACATCATAAAGATGAAGACCAAGATCACTTTGGATCCGGCATCCATAGAAGCGTACCGCAGACTTGTGGCATCCGTGAACAACGAAAATGTGGATGATGATGTACGCCTCGGATATGCACAGGTATTCATAAAGGCTGCAGCCAGTACCCTCCTTACCGATGAAAAATACGGCTCACAGATCAGGACAAGATATGCATATGCAGGCGATAATACCGAGCTGCTCCTTAACCTTGTGGCCAGAGACCAGCTGACGAAGGCATATAAGAGCGAATTCGACAAGATGCCCGTCCTTCAGACAGCTCTCGATATCTGGAATGAGCAGATCGCATCCGAGGAAGCGGAAGCCCTTTCATATAAGACCAATACCCTGGGAGATAAGGTATCCCGGAAGGAATTCAAGGAAAACGGCGGAAGCGCCGACCACAGATACGTAAGCGTGGCTGAGGCAAATGAGATCGTGGCTTCATCACGAGGCTTCTTATGCGCGAAGAAGGTAAAGGGCAAGGAAAACCTAAGAGAGATCCGTCCCTCAATGCCCGAATTCGTAACCACCTTAAACGGCGCGCAGCCCGAAGAACCCGTAATGCTCAGGAAGGCCATGAAGGCCATGTTCAAGACTGCGGTTTACCTGCTCTTTGACAAAAAGGGCAAGATAAAGAAGGATATGGGCAGATATGATCTGAATGATAACCATGATACGATACCTGCCTGTGTTGACAACCTGTTCAGAGTCGGAGCCTTCAAAAGCAAAAAGGACGACACCGAGACATTCGTAGTTGATGTGATGCTTCCGGCTATGACCGAGATGCTCAAGGACGAGTATAAAAAGAAAAAGATGAAAAATGCATCGGACAAGGCGGAGGAAGATGCTTTCAAGCTCTGCTCAGATTATGTGAAGCTCATAAGAAGCAGTAACGGACAGTTTCTGCAGTCCCCTGATGTTTCCTTTGAGTTATTCCAGCTCCGGACGAATATCATAAGGGATACTAAGATCGAAGATCTGTTAAATGATCCCGGACTTAAGGATCTTGTGATAGACGGTCAGAAAGTTACCGAAGAAGAGATCCGCGAAGCCTACGATGAAGTGCTTAAGCAGACAGATAAGGCTGAAAAGGATTTAAAGGAGGTCGGAGATATGGACCTTGAAGACGAGGAGATGTGCGCAGTCAGTTCATGCGTGGATAACGCTGTATTAAATGCGGAGGTCCAGGATAAATTCGGTCAGGGTGGATCGGAAGCTTATGAATACAAGTATTCTTCGATCGTATCAAGAGATCCCAAGGGCCTCGTGACCTTCATAAAGAGTAACTGGGACAGGTTAGTCGCCTTTTCGGAAATAGATGAAGCAAAACAGCAGGAATATATGGACAAGCTTAATAATATTGAAGCGAAACTGAACAATAACGAAAAGCTCAATATGAGTGAAAAAGATGCATTAAAGAGCATGATCTCTTACAGTTTCGGTAAATATGAGCTCCATAAGGTTCCTCTTATGGGCAAGGTCGGCAATTCCTCATATACAACGGAAACCTTCGGCGCTCCTCCGGAAATTGCCATACAGTCGCCTCTTACCATGCACTGCAAGATAGGAAAGTATACTTCCGACAAGCCTGTAGATGATGATAAGCATGAGGCAGTGGATAAGTATTACAGTCACGATGATACATTCTCACATATATCATCGAGAAAGAAGATCATCCTGTCCAGGCTTAAGGAAATCATCAATACAAAGACGGTACATGCTCAGAATCATGTGCTGGATAATTGAGCTCCCGGATAAGATTCTGGACAATTTGGGGATGATCGCATACACAATGAACCCTATTGGGTATAAAAACTAATGATCATACATGCAATGTACCCTAACGGGTATAAAAAC
>CACZNY010000355.1 GCA_902782655.1 uncultured Lachnospiraceae bacterium | reverse complement strand
GATATGGTAGAATTATAAAACAGAGTGTTTCCGGAATATGAAGGAGGAAAAAAATGTCGGCTAAGTGGCTTAAAAATGCAGTCTTTTATGAGATCTACCCGCAGTCCTTTTATGATTCGGATAATGACGGTATCGGGGATATAAACGGGATCATCCAAAAACTTGACTATATAAAGGAGCTTGGCTGCAACGCCATCTGGATAAATCCCTGCTTCGATTCTCCTTTTAAGGATGCCGGCTATGATGTCAGGGACTATAAGAAGGTGGCTCCGCGTTACGGCACGAATGAGGATCTCGTAAGGCTTTTTGAAACGGCTCATGAAAAAAACATGCATGTTCTCCTTGATCTGGTAGCCGGACATACTTCAGAGGAGCATCCCTGGTTCCTTCAAAGCTCCAAAGCCGAAAGAAACGAATACAGCGACCGGTATATCTGGAGTGATTTCTGCTTTGGAAGTGCAGACGGCCTTCCTTATATAGGAGGCGAATGCGAACGTGACGGAACCTATATCCTGAATTTCTTCAAATGCCAGCCCGCCCTGAATTACGGCTTCCTCAATGTGACGAAGCCCTGGCAGACACCGATGAACGGTCCTGCTGCCATAAAGACCAGAGAAGCCCTGAAGGATATCATGAGATTCTGGCTTGAAAAGGGCTGCGACGGCTTTCGTGTGGATATGGCCGCTTCTTTAGTGAAGCACGATGACGACAAAAAAACCGGGACCAGCGCCATCTGGCGTGATGTCCGCAGGATGCTCGAATGCGAGTTTCCCGACGCTGCAATGGCAGCTGAATGGAATGACCCCGGGCTGTCCTTAAGAGCCGGTTATGATATGGACTTTTATCTGAATGTTACGGGCAATGGTTACTCTACCCTTGTCCGAGATTACGAAAATCATGAAAATGAAGACCACAGCTATTTCAAAAAGGATGCGGGAGGCAATATAAACCGTTTTCTCGATGAGTATATGGATCGATATGAAGACTCTAAAGATACAGGCTATATCTCGCTCATCACCTGCAACCATGATACCATTAGACCGCGATACAATATGGATCACAGAGAATTAAAGCTCTTCTACTCCTTCATCTTTACCATGCCCGGAGTGCCCTTCCTGTATTACGGTGATGAGATCGGCATGCGCTATCAGAAGCTTCCTACCAAGGAGGGCGGATACTTCAGGACAGGCTCCAGGACTCCCATGCAGTGGAACGAGGGAAAAAATCTCGGCTTTTCCGATGCAGATGCTGATAAGCTTTACCTTCCCGTTGATCCCTCCAAAGATGCCCCCACCGTATCCTCCCAGGAAAAGGATCCGGATTCCCTGTTAAATACAGTGAAAAAGCTGCTGTCGCTTCGATCCGCGCAGGAAGACCTTCAGTCTGATGCAGGGCTTAAATTCATATGCACCGAACCCGGACGGCCTCTTGTTTATCAAAGAGGTAGTCTTTTCATAGTCCTGAACACCGGGGGGAAAGAGGTTTCGCTGCAAAAGGATCTCCCGCTTGCTGAAAAGCTTTTCGGCATCGGAAATACCTCATATGAAAAAGGCAGGCTCACTCTTGGCGCCCAGTCCTTTGCGGTTTATAAGAGCTGACAGCTTAAGGAGCTGCCTGCGGTTCTATTACGGTATAGACGGGTGAAAAAAGGCTGTTTCCGTTCATCTTGTAATAACCTCTGAAAATACGGTCAGCAGCTGTTTTGACACCGACAGCATCGGTGCCGAGCAGTATGACAAGGAACTGCTGCCTGCTGTACCTTGTCATTATATCCACATCCCTTATTGTCCGGCTTATGGAATGCTCCATGTAGTACATGGCCCGCTCCAGCTCCTCGACTCTGGGAGCCTCACCCTCGGGTATCTCCATGGTGATCATGATGAGCTCGAAGGGATGTGAGAAGCGTTTCTCAATGTTAACTATGTATTCGTACAGCATCGCAAACTGTCTGTACTCCACATCTATGGCACCCTTATAGTCTCCGCTTTTGCGTATGCTTTCCACCACCTTATCGACGTCAACTATTTCCGACGCCGCTTTTTCGACATCCGTATCGTAGAAATCATAGCCCTTTTTCCCGTTCTGTTTCACATGATAGAGAGCCTTATCCGCCATTTTGAAGGCCTTGGTATAGGTATCGTCGGCAGAGCACATGGCGATGCCGGCGGATAAGGATGCCACTGTGGTTTCGGGATCACTGTCCTTCTTTTCGTCAAATTCCTTTATTATCTTCCTGACCTTGGCTTCCGCTTCATCTCTGGAAGCCTGTTTTATAAAGAGAATGAATTCATCACCGCCGAGTCTGCAGCACAGCCTTTCGTCACTGTTCTCCTTCAGGGTTTCACCGAAATATCTCAAAACCCTGTCTCCTGCTTCGTGTCCGCTTGTATCATTTATCTTCTTCAGATTATCCACATCGAAGAAGATGAAGCATCCGCTCACACCGTCCATGCTGTGTGATATGGTGCTCTCACCTATGGATCTGTTCATCAGACCCGTGATTATATCAGTATTATCCACTGCATTCTGCGATGAAAAGCTTTTCATTACCTCCTGAAGCAGGATTGATGAAGCCTCGACATTTTCATCATTCTCATACTCTTCATTTTTCATGATATGATCAAGCTTTCCCTCTTCCCAGAGGCTGATGAATACGTCGGTGTAATCAGGATCGAACTGACTGCCCCTGCCATTTGTGAGCTCTTTTTTGATATGCTCTTTGGTGCAGGCTTTTCTGTATATCCTGTTGGAATTCATGGCATCAAAGGTATCCGCGATCGCAACTATCCGTGCCTCTTCGGATATTTCCCTGCCCTTAAGCCCGGAAGGATAGCCCCTTCCGTCATATCTTTCGTGATGGCTCCTTGCCACATCCTCCGCCTTGCCTATAAGGATCCTGTCCTTCAGTATATCTCCGCCAAGAGAGGTATGGGATTTGATGATATCATACTCCATTGCCGTAAGCCTGCCCGGCTTATTCAGGATAGCATCGGGAACGCCTATCTTACCTATGTCATGAAGCAGAGCTGCATATTTGAGATCATCTGTTCTTTCCCTGCTCCATCCCAGCGCCTCGGCCAGCAGCACGGAATACTGACTCACGCGGGTGGAATGTCCTTTTGTATAGGGATCCTTTGCATCTATGGCATTGGCAAGAGTATGGATGGTCTGGAATGACATCTGCTCTATCCTCTGAGCCCTCTCCTCAGCGACAGCCGTCTGCCTTGCTACCTCTTCGTTAAGACTG
>CACZNY010000354.1 GCA_902782655.1 uncultured Lachnospiraceae bacterium | reverse complement strand
CCGGTCAGAAAAGCCATCTGAGGGCTGATTCTCCGAGCACAAGCCCGTCCTCGGTTTCCTCCAGAAGATAGGTCCAGCCCTTCCAGTATTTGGGAGCGTAGAAAACATTGAGATAAAGGATCTTCTTTTCTTCGGAATAAGCGAACCTGGCATAGGTTTCCCTGAAAAATTCATTTACCTCCCCGCCCGTCTCAGGCTCCTTCCTGATCTCAGCCGGCTCAAGGATGCCGTCCTTATATCTCCATACGTTTATGAACTCCCGGGACTTCCGCCACCTGCGTATCTTGTTAAGGCTTCTTATCCCCGATCTGAACTCGGCGATGAGCATGGATTCCGGTATTCCTGCCGGCATCACTTCCTTTGTCTGTTCATCGTATTTCCGGATGAGAGAAAGCTCCGCATCGAATATTTCCTTACATTCCTCCAGTATCTGGTCTCTTATCTCCAAGGCTTATACTTCCTTTTAATCACCGGTCGTAATCCGATGACACATTCACACCGACTATGAGCTGCGGTCCGTCCTGCTCCTGCACCAGACTTGCTCTTAAATTGACCCGTACAGGCTCTTCGTTCAGTATAAGCCTGTAGCTGATCTTATAGATCCTTCCGGCCCTGGTCCTCTCGATTATCTTTTCCTTTGAAAAGACAGAAAGGAAATACTCAAGGTCATCAGGATGTATTATACTCTTTATCTCTTCTTTTGAATCAGAAAAGAAATCAATCCCTGCCCTTGAAGTACCCTGCCTCGAATAGTTCTCTGCCGCACTGTACAGCATATAATTGCCGGAATCCGGATCGACGGTATAGATCGCTATAAAGTTGCCCATAAGGGCTGAAATCCTTGTGAAGGTGATCTTCTCCTCCTTAAGCCGCTCTATGGTCTCCTGTGCCTTCATCTGCGAATCCACGTTATTCACGCCTATGATGATGTGCCTGTCATCCCCGCCCATGCGGACGATCTTCATGCTGACGAAGGTAGGCACCCCGTCCTTCATAAGACGATAGGTATGTACGAAAACACCCTGCTCGTCAATGGTCTTTATTATATTTTCCTTGGTAAGTATCTCAAGGAAGCCCGCCCTGTCCGCCTCAAATATGAATACGCCTATATCTCTTCTCGCTGCTTCAAAGAAGTCTTCCCCGTGCCGCTCATCCGAAAGGGCGCGGCCGGTCCCCACATGTGAATACTCCACAAACTGATCCGTTTCCATATCCACATAGTACAGATACTCATAATCCGAAGAAAGTGCCTGAGCCACATTGGCGAAGGTGAGCTGCTCTCCCTCTGCCGTGATATCAAGGACCGCTATTATATAGGCAGCTGCCTCTTCCACGGGGCTTGGGGTTATCTTCCTTATCATGACATGGATCGTAGTACCGTCGTCCAGCGTATCGTTTATGAAGACACGGTTACCCTCTTCCCGGCAGCTGTCCAGCGCACTGATGAAATCAAAGCCCTGGCCGTGTGCCTCCACAGCCATCGGATCCGTGAAGCTGTCCTCATTTATCACAAAATACCTGCTCACGAATTCCCTGTAGGCTCCGTTGCAGCGGATGACCTTCATGACCCCGCCGTCATACTCCACCACTGCCATGGGCATGGTATCAAAATAACGCTTTGAAGCTCCGCCGTCATCACTCGAAACAGAGCTCAGGTCATAAAGATTGATGGAGCCCAGTATGCTGTGATATCCTGCCTCCACAGAGTTTTCGTATTTCAGCTTCGCATCGGGATCCTCTATTATCTTCCATATCTCCTCCAGGGGCACAGGCTTGCTGAAATAATACCCCTGAAGCCTGGTACAGCCGATCTCTGTAAGGAAATCAGCCTGTTCGGCAGTCTCCACTCCCTCACATACGGTTTCGATGCCAAGGCTCTGAGCCATCCTCATAAGCTCCTTGAGCACTATCCTTGATCTGGGATTATTGTCAAACTGCCTCATGAAACGCATATCAAATTTGATGAGGTCAAACTGCATCTCCTGCAGCAGGTCAAGAGAGGAATAGCCGCTTCCGAAATCATCCATCCATACCTTGAAGCCCAGTCTCTGGAAGCGTTCGATCCGCTCCTTCATGAAATCAAAATTCTCACCTACGACACTCTCCGTGATCTCTATCGTGATAAGATCCTTGGATATCCCCGCGGCCTCCACCCGGTTATTTATCTCGGTGACTATATCGCAGGTCTCGAAATCAGTCCTTGAAAGATTGACCGAGACGGGAACGATGCCGATACCCTTGCCCATCTGATTTTTCATTCTCTCAAGGATGATGTCCACTATATGGAGATCCACCTTGTAGATGAGCCTGGTATCCTCAAGTATGGGGATAAAATCCGCCGGTGACAGCATGCCCTTTTCGGGATCTATCCACCTTGCCAGAGCTTCCTCATCACAGACCTTCCTGCCCGTAGCTCTGACTATAGGCTGATAGAAGGCCTTGACCCAGTTTTCGCTTATCGCCCTGTCGATATTATCGACTATATACTGTCTGTTGAGCTCCCTCGAGAGCATCTTCTTGTCATAATAATCAAAATAAGAGCCGTTATCATCCCTCTTTACAGCGCTGGCGATCTTCGCCCTGTCACAGGCAAGGGATGTCTCCACCAGACCCATGGAATCAAGATAGATGCCGGCTCTCACGGGCAGGGTTCTTCCGCCGTTCATCTTCTTTGCTTCCCTGAAGACCTTCTTCAGTTTTTTCTCGACACTGTCTGCTTCCGTATACAGGGCGAAATGATCCTGACCGAAGCGGCTGCAGTTTTCCTCACCAAAATTCCTGCCAAGAATGGCCGCCAGCTCTTTGATAAGAGTATCACCCTCTGCAAAGCCGTATCTCTTATTGTAATACTTCATGCCGGTCAGGTTTACGAAAACGATGGCAGACTCTATACCCTCCTCATGCATGCTCTT
>CACZNY010000353.1 GCA_902782655.1 uncultured Lachnospiraceae bacterium | reverse complement strand
TGAATTAAGAGCCTGTCAGGAGAAACTGGGTATACAATCCGAATACATCTTTTGCGATGAAAATGGGAACTGGATCAATAAGGAAACATATTCGCAACGCCTGAGGCGTATGTGCCGACGTATGGGCTTTAAGGTCACTAATAACCACGCCTTCAGGAAGAGCCTTAACAGCAATGTCCTTATACCGTTAGGCATCCCGGTCACAGAAAGAGCTTATCTTCTTGGTCATTCAGTGGAGGTCAATGAAAGGTATTACTCCCATTCACACACAGAGAGGCTTTCCGATATATAAAAGAGGTACTCGAGCAGTCGTTCACGCAGCGTTCACGCAGAAAAATCGTGGATTTCAAGAACAAAAAAATCTCGTAAACCCTGATAAACACTGGATTTACGAGAATTTCACAAGCAAGCGACAGACGGGATTCGAACCCGCGGTCTCCACCTTGGCAAGGTGGCGCTTTACCAGCTAAGCTACTATCGCATTTTCATATGACACATGCTTTGGCCTTTTTACCTGATAAGGCTTTCATCATGCCGCACGGATTTCTTCGTGCGACAAGTATATTATCCGATATCACCGGCTTTGTCAAGTAGGAGAATAAAACTCTGCCAGGGCTGTCTTTGGAGATAAACCTGTGATAAAATTTTTAATCGGAAATCTCGGCGGGAACGCTGAACAGCCTGTGAAAAATATGCCCTTTTGCATATTCTGAATGCCGTTTGGATACGCTGTGCGCATCCGGCATCGGTCTGTTTGTTCAGCGCCGGCAGCAGGGAAGCGAAGACACAGTGCAGCGTTTCTTCGGGCTTAGTATACGACATTCAGATTGAGAATAAGTGCCGGGGACGGAGCTGTACCGATTCACGGAAAGATCTGCGGGCTTATACCGGCAGGGGCGGAAGGGTGCAAAATGAAGGCTAAGATGGTAAAATTTCCCGAGGGGACTATCATCATCAGGGAAGATGAGGTCAGTGAGGATATGTATAAGATCGTATCCGGACATGCGGAGGTCTATGTGGGATATGGCACGAAGCAGGAGACTCTTATCAGCATAATCGGACCGCAGAGCTGTTTCGGTGAGTTCGGACCGCTTCTTCACAAACCCTCGATATACACCATAGCTGCGTATTCCGATATTCTTGCGCTGCGGATCACAGAGGCAAACCTGATGGATTTTGTCAGGGAAAACCATAAGAATGTCATTGATTTCATGAGGAACATGACAGATACAATGCTTACCATGCGCTACCATATAAATCTCCTGATAAAGGAGATGGAAGAAGGAAAAAAACCTGATCCTGAGGTGCTCCAGAAAGCAAAGAGAGCCATGAGAGGGTATGGGATGTACCGGTCCATACAGGAAGCCGTGGACGCATCTAAGGCTGAGAAATAAGGAGAGGATGTAATGAATAATAAGACTAACAAGCTGCTTGAAAATCTCTTTTTCAAAATGCTTCCCGTACAGATCCTGATATTTGCAATGGGATCTGTAAACTCTATAGTGGACGGCACAGTCGCGGGGCGGTTTATTGATTCGTCAGCACTGGGAGTCGTTGGACTTTATTATTCCATGGTAAACGTGCTTTCGGCTGTGGGCTCCGTACTTCTCGGCGGTACTGCAGTGCTTTGCGGCAAATACATGGGCCGCGGAGATCATGAAAGGACAGAGGGGATCTTTTCACTCAATCTTACCCTTACATTCATCATTGGCGCTGTCATTACCATACTGAGCTTTGTTTTCCCCGGGGGCATTGCCCTGATCCTGGGGGCTAACGAGAGCCTGATGGAGAGCCTTAAGATATATATCGTCGGCTATGCCATAGGCATACTGCCCATGCTCTTAGCCCAGCAGATAGCGTCTTTTCTGCAGCTTGAGCGGCAGGATATGAGAGGGTATGCCGGAGTCGCAGGCATGATCATCTCCAATGTGGCGCTGGATATACTTTTTGTAGTAGTCTTCCGTATGGGCATATGGGGACTGGCACTTGCGACGTCCCTGAGCAATATCGTTTATTTCCTGATACTGGCTCCCTACTATCTTATGCCCAAGGCGCAGCTTCATTACCATGTGAAAAAGATACTCTGGTCTGATGCGATACCTCTCATCAAGACCGGCTTTCCGGGAGCACTCCTGGTATTCTGCCTTGCATTGAGAGGCATAGTGATAAACCGCATACTTTTAAGGTATGAAGGTGGTGACGGTCTTTCGGCCATGTCTGCCTTCAGTATGGTGAGCGGAATATTTATCGCCTACTGTCTTGCTAACGGAGCGGTGGTGCGTATGCTTGTCAGCGTCTTCGTCGGGGAGGAGGACAAGACCTCTATCAAACAGGTCATAAAGATCGTCTTCACTAAGGGCCTGTTTCTTTCCTGTGTGGTGGCAGCGGTCATATGCGCTTTATCGCATACGCTGACGGGGATATTCTTCCCGGACAGGATGAGCAATGTCTATATTCTGACATACAAGCTGTTTGTCATTTATTCGCTCTGCATCCCGCTGATACTGATCTGCCAGGTCTTTACGAATTTCCTTCAGGCAATGGGACATTCGATGTTTGTGAATATCCAGTCAATATTTGACGGATTCTTTTCCATGGTGCTGCCTGCAATGATACTTGCCCCGTACATGGGAGCAGAGGGAGTCTGGTATGCAAACCCCATAGGCATAGTGCTCACTATACTGACGGTTCCGGTATATAATGTGATCTACTGGAAGCGGGTGCCGAGGGTGCTTGACGAGTATCTTTTCTTCAGGCCGGAATTCGGTGCGAAGGCGGAGAACGTCCTTGCCATCACCATTCAAAGGCTGGCAGAGGTCGCGCCTGCCTCAGAGAAGGTTCAGCAATTCTGCGCGGATCACAATATGGGTAAAAAGACATCATATTTTTCCGCTCTCTGTCTCGAGGAGATGGCAGGAAATGTGGTGGAGCACGGCTTCACGCACGATAAGAAAAAGCATTCCATAAACATAAGGATCGTATATATGGAGGACAGGATAGTCCTGAGATTAAGGGATGACTGCATTCCCTTTGATCCGGGTGAGATGGCGGCCATGGTGTCGGAGAATGCGGAATCAGGGAATATCGGCATCCGCATGGTATACGATATCGCGGATGAAATCTCCTACAGGAATATGCTGGGGCTCAACGTACTGACTATCACGATAAAAGAGGAGAACCTCGCAGCGGCGGAGAGTACCGATTATCTTCTGGAAAAAACACTTCGGAAGCTCAATCCCGATCTCCACGCCAAATTCAGGGAGACGGTATTTGCAGCCCAGAGCATACTCTCAAGGTACACGCTGCTGTTCCCCGGATTTACGGACCACTCGGATCTTCACAGCATGACGGTCATTGATTCCTGCAACCGGCTTATAGGCACGGAGCAGGTAAGCAGGCTTAATGCCGATGAGCTTTATGTGATCCTGATGGGAGCCTATCTGCATGATGTGGGGATGGGGATCAGTGAAAAGGATTACAGTGAGTTTAAGGACCGGCTCGGAGAAAAGGAGTATTTTGAGGAGAATCCGGGCAGAACCCGGGAGAATTTCGTGAGGGATCGTCATAACGAATTCAGCGGATTCTTCATCGAAAAATACGCGGAATTATTTGACATACCTTCACCCGAGCACGTGTTTGCCATAAAGCAGATAGCAAGAGGCCACAGGAAGACGGAGCTTATGGACGAAAATGAGTATCCTTCAGAGTATATGCTTCCAAACGGCAATAAAGTCTGCCTGCCGTATCTTGCTGCTTTGATAAGAATTGCCGATGAAATAGATGTGGCGGCAAGCCGCAATCCGATCATCCTCTATGACATAGAACTGCTTACCGATGTAAAAAATCTCGAGGAGAATAAAAAGCTTCAGGCGATAAGAAGCCTCAGGATGACTAAGGACAGCTTCGTGCTTACTGCCGAGACGGATGAGGAGGCGGTATATGCTTCTCTGAAGAAGATGACGGAAAAGATGCAGAATGTGCTTGATTACTGCCGGGAAGTAATAGAAAAAAGAACTCCCTACACGCTCACCCAGAAAAAGGTGGTATTGAGAGCACGCGATACGGCAGATATTTCATAGCCTACCCCGAAAATCGGAGAGGGTAATACGTATATATAAATATATTATGATGTATTTCAGGCATATGTGTAATATGCAAAAGATTTTTGCTATTTTATGCCATTGCATCGTATTATATATTGGAGTTTAAATATTTCAAAAAAAGAACGCGGAGGTGAAAATGAAAAAAGTGAAAAAAGGTTACATGAAAAAGCTCTGCGCCCTGATCCTGACACTGTGCATGGTGATCGGACAGACTCAGGGTGTATGGGCGGATGAGCTCGGTTCCGTGAGTGCCGCGGAAGCGACGGAGGTCAGTGAGGCTGCGGATGCCACTGCGCAGGCGGTGGAAGCAGAGGAGATCACTGATGAAGCAGCTAACGCTGCAGAGGAGCCTGAAGAGGTTACCTTTGAGGATCAGAGGATCGAGGAGCTCGTACAGAAAAGGGAACTGAATGAAGGGGAGACGGATG
>CACZNY010000352.1 GCA_902782655.1 uncultured Lachnospiraceae bacterium | reverse complement strand
GTTTCTGCCATATGCCATCATCCTTCCGCTGGGGTCGCTTACCTATGTCTGGACGATGTTTATATCCAAATGGCTGCTGCATGAGGAGATCACAAAGCGCAAGCTTCTCGGTATCACTGTCATAATATGCGGAGTCATCCTGCTTGCTGCAGGACAGATATGAGACCGGGCCTTGGATATCAGACTGCCTGAAGCCTTTATAGAGAGAATGAAAGAGGATCTTGGGGACGAAGCGGATTCATTCCTTGGATCTTTTTTTGATGCGCCCAGAAGGGGAATAAGGATCAATCCGCTGAAGACTGATCCTGAGACGGAGCAGATGCTGACAGCGGGACTGTCCGGGATACCCTGGGAGGAACACGGATATTATTACACCGGCTCTGAACCCGGCAGATCAGCGCTGCATTCTGCCGGCGCATATTATATTCAGGAGCCCTCAGCCATGGCCCCGGTTAATTATCTGGACGTAAGACCCGGGATGTGCGTGCTGGATCTTTGCGCGGCTCCGGGAGGCAAAAGCACACAGATAGCGGCGGCTCTTAAGGGAAGGGGGCTGCTGGTAGCAAATGAGATCACAGCTGACAGGGCCAGGATACTCTCTCAGAATATAGAACGCCTCGGCATCGTGAATGCCCTTGCGGTTTCGCATGCTCCCGAGGAGCTGGCCGTCAGATTTCCGGCAGCCTTTGACAGGATACTTGTGGATGCGCCCTGCTCAGGAGAAGGGATGTTCAGGAAGGACATAAAGACTGCTGAGGAGTGGTCGGCGGATGTCACCGGGATGTGTGCGGCAAGGCAGAAGGGGATACTTGATGCGGCGGCTTCCATGCTGAAGCCCGGCGGGAGACTCGTATACTCAACCTGTACCTTTTCAAAGGCTGAGGATGAAGCCCAGGCGGAGAGCTTCCTTGAAAGGCACAAGGACTATCATATGGTTCCGGTAAAGCTGTATGAGGGCATGCGCCGGGGAAGCATCGGCGGAACGGTACGCATAATGCCTCAGGACGGATACGGAGAAGGTCATTTCATAGCGGTTTTTGAGAGAGAGGGCGGAAAAGACGGAGAGTCAGGGTACAAAGGAGCAGGAGAGCCTTCTCTTGGAAACAAACAAAAGCAGATGTTATCACCGTATTCTGCCTTTCTTCGGGAGACCCTGTCCGGGAGCGGAATAAGGGAAAGCCTGTCGGAAAGCTCAAGGCTTTTCATTTTCGGAAAGAATATCTGTCTGATGCCGGAGGGCGGGCTGCCCTCATTATCCGGCTTAAAGGTGATAAGGCCGGGACTGGTCCTTGGTGAGATCAGAAAGGAACGTTTTATCCCCTCCCATTCACTTGCGCTCGCCCTGAAGAGGGGTGAGACTGTCAGGAGTAAAGATCTTGATGTAAACGGGGAAGAGGTAAGGAAATATCTTAACGGACAGTCTATAGCAAAAGACCCTGCCTCAGGAGGCGCCGGATGGACTCTGGTCACTGTTTCCGGCATCTCCCTGGGCTGGGTCAAAGCAGCTGATTCCATGCTGAAAAATCATTATCCCAAGGGACTCAGGATCAATTATTAATATGGCGTGTTAAAGGGGTTGTCGTTACCTGTTTTATCTGCCGGAGCGGAAGCATTATCCGGTGTTTTGACGTCCTGGTTAAGCTCCCTGTAGTTTCCGTCCATGTAGCCGGTACTGCTGCCGGAATATCCGTTATTTCCGCCGTAGGATCCGTTTGTGAAGGGGTCGCCGCTGTAGTTATTATATCCGGTATAGCCCATGTCTGACGGTGCAGGCTCGCCCTTCAGCGTGAGATAGAGCTCGGCTTCGGAGGCTGCTATATACGGATCAACATAGAAGATGAGCAGTATGCCGCAGGTGAATAAACTCAGGATGATCCAGCCTAAGAAGGAGAGATCGAACAGGAAGGTATGCCATTTGTTTCCTGTCATCATCTCTTTGGAGATCCGGAAAGCTTCCTCGGTGGAGATCTCGGGGTTATCGGAGATTATATAGGGGATCATGCGGTATTCATAGGATTTGATTATCCCCGGGATTATGAGAAGCAGTGACCACAGGAAGACCCTCAGCAGATACATGAACATGATCTTCACTATGTTCATGTAGTTTTTGCTGAAGGAAAAGCCTATGCTGCCAAGCTCATACTGTCTTGTCCTGCCGGCATCCTTGAAGAATTTCATGCATCCGACCTTCAGCGGCGCTATAAGAAAGACGGTGAGGGCGATGGAAATGATCAGCCCCACTATCATTATCACCAGGATCGTGCCCATGATCACGCCGAAGCTCGGACTGTTTGCGATCTCTTCAGCCAGGTCCTCTATAGCTTCCGCATCTGATGATGAATCATAAACAGCGGAAAAATTAAAATTTCCGTTCTCATCCTTGATGCTGTTTATATTGTAGTTGCCCGAAAAATTGGGGACTGAGCTGACGCCGCCGCTTATCACAGCTATGATAAAGGCAACGAGTACGCACTTCCAGTAGCCTTGCCTGAAGGTTGCGTTTCCTCTGAGTTTTACCTGTGGTATGGACCAGTTCACATTCATAAAAATCCTCCTCTGTAATGCGTAGTTTTATATATGACTTACTCTTAAATATTATAATCTCAACCGGGCAAATATGTACAGATAAAAAAACATAGCGGAGAAATGCCTGTAAAACGCTGAAAACTGACACAAAAACGACTGTATGAATATAAAATCAATTTTTTGTATACAACTATAAAGAGATTTGTGGTAGAATATCTTTGATTATTTTTTCGTCAGAAGAAAGAGAAAGTGGAAGTGTTGCATAAGATACTGGAATTTTTACAGAGTGATAGGAGTGGAGAGGGCAGGACAAACAGTCTCATGGTCCTTGTCAGATATGTTGTGTGCCTCTGTTTCCTGATGCATACCATATTCTTTGTCTTTTTGAGCGTAAGGGGTTATCATCCGGTGAATATGATATACCTCATTTCCGGTCTGACCCTGATAGGCATATTTTTATTATCCTTTTTTGTACCCCGAAGTGATGTCATAGTGACGGCCCTTGCCATTACCAATTTCGTTGTCTGTGCAGTTGCCGGGTCCTACCTTGGATGGGTGGTTTCCGGATACGGCTTCATGTATGTAACTCTGATGCTCATATGGTTTGATTCTTCGAAGTCAATAGGCTATAAGGTGGCCACAAGCTCCTTTGTTTCGCTGGCGGTATGCACCCTCTTCATCATAAGGGGAGCTCAGCTTGATATACAGCTTGAGCACAGCGATTATCAGATAATGCTTGTTATCAATACGGTGATCCTGGGCGGATGCATAAGCATAGTTTCCTATTTCCTCTGCAGACATAATGTAACTGATGAGCGTAAGCTTATGCAGTATAATGCAAAATTAAAGCAGATGGCAGGGATAGAT
>CACZNY010000351.1 GCA_902782655.1 uncultured Lachnospiraceae bacterium | reverse complement strand
CCAGATCCTCCCTTTTGCGAAGCTCCCTGTATGTTTCAAAGCCGTCCATTTCCGGCATGAGGATATCAAGCAGTATCAGATCGGGAGAGTTCTTTTCCATGAACCTTAAAAGCTCTCCTCCGGATCTCAGACAGCTCACGCGCATTCCTATATTATTCAGATGCTCTTTTGCAATTTTCAGGCAGAGTGGTTCGTCATCTACCACAACTATCCAATATCCCATACCGCTCTCCCGGCAGAAATCAAAAAACGTCAAAACCAGATCATCTGTCAGATTCTACAGGTTTCTAAATTTCATCAGAAATATAGAAACCGTATTTCGCAGGATTAAGAAACGTGTTCCTTACACGTTTCTTAACGTATGATTTTATCAAGATAAAGCTGGCATGTAAACGATGTTTCATTCTGAAACATTCCTGCAGCTACTGAGGCTCCGTCTGCAGCGCCTGAACGACTTGATTTTTATCCTGTACTCGTGCAAAATACCTATAAGACTGAAGGGGAAACGAGCGGGCCAGGATTCTTGCGGATCCTGTGCTTTTCATAAGGAGGATATAAAGATGACCCGTAAGTGTAAAAGCCTTATCGCACTGATGACAGCTCTATGCCTTACTGCCTGCGGGGCAGCTTCAGGCGGAAGCGCAGCCGGAGCGGGCGCCTCTGCGGATACACAGCAGACTCAGTCCGGGACATATGACAGCGGGCTTCTCAAGGCTGCAATAAACGCAGATATCACTACCATGGATGTCCATAAAACAAGCAATGATTATCTGGTGCCCATGAATGTTTTCGACACTCTTTTTTCTATAGTAAAGCTTGATGACGGCTCTACGGAGATAGTGAACCGTCTCGTGGATTCCTATGATATCTCGGAGGACGGCAAAACCTATCACTTCACCCTGCGGGACGGGGTCGTTTTCTCTGACGGCACACCGCTCACGGCGCAGGATGTGAAGTTTACCTTTGAACGCATGCTCTCTCTTCCTGACAGCCAGCAGGCGGACTTTGCCATTCCCATTGACGGTGCGCAGGAAATGCTGGACGGGAAGGCTGATTCCCTCCGTGGCATTACGGCAGAGGATGATCGCAATTTCACTGTCACGCTGACAGCGCCCTTTGCCGGTTTCATAGCTTCTCTGGCCACACCTTCAACCAGCATTCTTTCGAAGAAGCTGGTGACCGAAGCCGGAGAGGACTTCGGTATCCTGCCTGAAAAGACCATAGGCACGGGTCCATATCTTATCAAGGAATGGAAGAGAGACCATGGTCTTGTCTTTGAATACAATCCCCGCTACTGGGGAGCTGAACCCTCCGTTAAGCGCGTCGAGGTTACCGTCATGGATTCGCAGACCATGAGCATGGCATACCAGAAGGGCGATCTCGATATACTCGACTGCCTGAAGATCGACTCCGCCATCGTTAATTCTACCTATAAAAAGGCGCCTTACAGGGATCGTATCGTCTCTGCCGACAGGATGGGCACTTATTTTCTGATGCTTAATGAGAATGTAAAGCCTCTCGATAATCTGCAGGTCAGGAAGGCCATACAGCGGGCAATAAACCGTGAGACCATCCTTTCGTCCATTTTCAGCGGTGACGGCCAGCTCGAGGACGGCATCTTTCCCACGGGCTGCATAGGCTACTCCAAAGAAAACCAGAGCTGGCTTACCTATGACCCGGATGAAGCAAGGAAGCTCCTTGCCGATGCAGGCTATGCCGAGGGCTTTGATCTTGAGCTCTGTCTGGATTCGTCCGCTCTGGATTCCATCAAAAACACCATGCAGGTCATCGCCCAGAATCTTAACGATGTCGGGATACGCGCTACCATCCGCACCATCGATCATGCAGGCTACCTGGATCTTCGGGGCAGCGGCGAGATGTCATCCTACATGGCGCTCTGGGTTCTTGATTATAATGATCCCGATAATATCATCTATCCCTTCTTCGGAACCAAAGACAACACAAAGGTCCGGTCAAACAACTACGGTGATGACGAGATCATAGCAAGAGTGGCTGCTGCAAAAACCATCGTCGATGAGACCGAACGCAATAAGGAATATGCCTTCCTCGAAAAGAAGATCATCGAGGAAGACGCTGCATGGGTACCCATGTTCTCACTCAAGCACCTGTATCTCATAAGCGACCGTGTTGAGCACTTTACGCCGCACTGGGCCGGCTGGGAAGATTTCTATTTTGAAGGAACGACTCTCATATAAGGAGGTTCCAGCTGTTGAAGGAGCTGCCGAAAAGACTGGCAGGAGTGATAGTTGTCCTCACAGGTGTTGCTTTATTGGTATTCATCATGCTGAGGATCATACCGGGGGATCCGGTCACCGTCCTGTTAAATGAACACGTAAGCCGGGAAAGCATCGACCGGATGACACAGTCCATGGGGCTGGACAAAAGCCTGCCGGAGCAGTTCCTGAGCTATATTGCCGGGATATTGAGGGGCGATCTCGGACGAAGCTACTATACCCGGCAGCCCGTAGCCTCCCTTATTGCCGGAGCCTTCCCCTATACCGTAAAGCTTACCCTGCTCTCCATAGCCTTTGCCTGGACGTTCGGTATACTGTCCGGGATCATTTCAGCCATGTATAATGAACGTCTTCCCGACTATCTGTTTCGGGGAACAGCGCTGCTTGGGATCTCCATTCCGGTCTTCATGGTGGCTCTTTTCCTGCAGTATATGTTTTATTACCGTCTTTCCCTTCTGCCCCTTACCTATGACGGCAGCCTCGTGTCCCTGATACTGCCCGCTGCCGCCCTTGGATGGCACAGCGCCGGCAGCATAGCAAGGCTTACGAGATCAGAGCTTCTGGATCAGCTGGGTGCCGCCTATATTGATACTGCCAGAGCCAAGGGGCTTGTCTACAGAAGGGCTGTCACTAAGCACGCCCTCAAAAACGCCATGCTTCCGGTGATCTCCATGATGGCGCTGCAGCTTGCGGAAATGCTCTCGGGCGCGGTGATCACGGAAAGTGTCTTCAGTATCCCGGGGCTTGGAAAGCTGGCTCTGCAGGCGTTACAGACAAGGGATATGCCTTTGCTCATGGGTACAGTGCTTTTCACCGCGCTGCTTATAGCAGTCGGCAATCTGCTGGCTGATATGCTGAACATACTGCTGGATCCGAGGCTTGGGACGGAATGAAAAAAAAGAGTGAACGGAAAACTGTTGCATACACGCTGCGTGCCTGTGTAGAAAACCCGGCCTTCCTGATACCGGGGATAATAATCTTTATCATCATCCTCTTAAGCATTTTTGCGCCCTTTTTAACTGACTATGACGAGACTACCCAGGATCTGGTAAGCAGGCTCAGGCCTCCGGGAGGAGCTCATATCCTCGGTACCGATGAGCTGGGAAGGGATGTGCTTACCAGGCTTCTGTACGGGACGCGGATATCACTGATCATAGCTGTCATTCCTACTGTGCTCGCGGCAGCTGTCGGGGCGGCCGCCGGGATCTGTGCTGCGGAGTTTGGAGGAGCAGCCGATTTCATCATCATGCGTCTGGCGGATGTGATGCTCTCCATCCCCGGAATGCTGCTTGCCATGGTGGTACTTTATACCATGGGAGGCTCCCTGTCTTCAGTGATCGTTTCCCTGATCCTCGTCGAATGGGGCGGGATCGCGATAGTTGTCCGGTCCGGGGCTCTCAGGCTGAAAAACAGTGAGTTTGTCGAAGCCGCCGTTTCCACGGGAGCCGGCCGTTTACGTATAATGCTGCGACACATACTCCCTAATCTTATCCCTACGCTTATTGTATTATTCACCCTCAATATTCCCTCCTCCATCCTGTCGGAAAGCGCCTTGAGCTTCCTTGGTATAGGCATACAGCCGCCGCAGGTATCCCTTGGTCTTATGGCAGGAACCTCCAGACAGTATCTTTTCGGCGCGCCGCATCTTGCGCTGGCTCCTGCAGGCATGATCATGGTGCTGGTGCTCTCATTCAACTTTATGGGTGATGCCCTGAGGAATATCCTTGATCCTGAAAGGAATCCTTTATGAGTGACATCCTGCTTGAGATCAAAAATCTTACCGTTTCCCTCCGAAGGAAAAGGAAGGACCTGCCCATTGTCAAAGGCGTGGATATCGACATCCCGCGCGGACAGATCATAGGCCTTGTGGGCGAATCCGGCTGCGGCAAAAGCATGACCGCAAGATCCGTCATGGGCATCCTTCCTCCTTCGGCATCTGCTGCCGGGAGTATCATCTGGCATGATCAGGACGGGTCTTCGACAGATCTTCTTGCCCTTAATGAAAAAAAGCTCAGAAAAATATGCGGTGCAGGGATCGGGATGATCTTCCAGGAGCCCATGTCCTCCTTAAATCCCATGATGAGGATAGGGGATCAGGTAGCGGAGGCTCTGCTTATCCACAAAGCGGCGGACCGCAGGGAAGCAAAGGACAGGGTGATAAGCATCCTTAAGGAGGTCGGCATCCCGGAGCCTGCCGTAAGATACCGCTCCTATCCCCACGAGCTCTCCGGCGGCATGCGCCAGCGCGTCATGATCGCCATGGCCATGATCTGTGAGCCCGGGCTTCTTATAGCGGATGAGCCGACTACCGCGCTGGATGTGACTACAGAGTCCCAGATCCTGAAGCTTATCCGGCAGATGTGCGAAACGCGCCATATGAGCGCCCTGGTGATAACCCACAATATGGGCGTGGTCTCACAGCTCTGCGACAGGGTATATGTTATGTACATGGGCAGGATAATGGAAAGAGCCCCCATGGGTGAGCTTTTTTCACATCCCATGCATCCGTATACCCAAGGGCTGCTTTCTTCCATACCCAGGATAGGAGCTAACCCTGAATACCTTGAGACCATCCCCTCTGTCAGTCTGGACACAGACGGGAACTCTGAAGGCTGTGAATTCTGCCTGCGCTGCAGCAGGGATGACCGCAGATGCTTCTTCGGACATCCCTCCGAGGATGATGCGGGCAACGGACACTATTTCAGCTGCTTTAATCCGGTGCAGAGAACGGAGGGAGAGAATGAATGAATCCGTACTGATATCCGCCCGCAATGTCACAAAGAGCTTCCCTCTGGGCGGCAAGAAACGCAATATTGCCGTAAACAATGTAAGTCTTGACATCTTAAAAGGTGAGACCCTCGCTCTTGCAGGGGAATCAGGCTGCGGCAAAAGCACTCTGGCAAGGCTTCTGATGCGGCTTACAGACGCGGACAGCGGAGAGATATTCTTTGACGGCAACGATATCTCCGCCCTTTCGAAACGCGGGCTGTACCCCTACAGGAAAAGGATGCAGATGGTATTCCAGGATCCTGCTTCTTCTCTTGATCCCCGCATGAAGATACGTGATATACTGGCGGAGCCCCTTG
>CACZNY010000350.1 GCA_902782655.1 uncultured Lachnospiraceae bacterium | reverse complement strand
TCACGAGCTTAGTGTTTATGGTATACATTGAGCACTTAGCGAGGTACTTTCGAGCTTAGTGCGAAAGCATACCTAAACACTTAGCGACACTAGAACCATAGAAATCTTTGATTTCGTTATGGTTCTGCGTACAGAGTAGGTATTTCACGAGCTTAGTGTTTATGGTATACTGAAACTGACTTTTGTCAGGTATTCAGGGGGGAAGGGAAGGAATATGGTAAAGAAAGAGATGATAGCCATGCTGCTGGCCGGTGGGCAGGGCAGCAGACTTGGGGTACTTACTACACGTATGGCAAAACCTGCGGTTCCTTTCGGAGCGAGATACCGCATCATTGATTTTCCGCTGTCAAACTGCATAAATTCAGGCATAGACACTGTCGGTGTGCTTACACAGTATCAGCCACTCAGACTCAATACCCACATAGGAATAGGGATCCCCTGGGATCTTGACAGGAATGTGGGCGGTGTCACGGTGCTTCCTCCCTTTGAGAGGAATATAAACACGGACTGGTACACGGGAACCGCAAATGCGATCTATCAGAATATTGAGTATATGGAAAGCTTTAATCCCGACTATGTCCTTATCCTTTCGGGGGATCATATCTACAAAATGGACTACGAGGTGATGCTGGATTTCCACAAAAAGAAGAAAGCAGCGGTAACTCTTGCGGTGATGCCTGTGCCGATGGAAGAGGCCAGCAGGTTCGGCATAGTAGTAGCTGATGAATCAAAGAGGATAACCGAGTTTCAGGAGAAGCCGGAGAAACCGTCCAGCAACCTTGCGTCGATGGGCATTTATATATTCTCATGGAAGATACTGAGGGAGGCTCTGGTCGCAAATTCGGAGCAGCCCAATCTGGATTTCGGTAAGCATGTGATCCCTTACTGCTATGAGGAGCACAAGAATATATTCGCATATGAATTTAATTCATACTGGAAGGATGTGGGGACACTGTACTCTTACTGGGAAGCAAACATGGAGCTCATAGATATAATCCCGGAATTCAATCTTTATGAAGAATATTGGAAGATATTCACGGAATCGCAGGCTGTACCGCCTACCTATGTGGGGAGCAACGCATATGTTGAGCGTGTGATAACAGGCGAGAGGACGGGGATATACGGAAGGGTTTACGGTTCCGTCATAGGCTGTGATGTGAGGATAGGAGAAGGAACCGAGATCTATGATTCCATCATCATGAACGGAGCCAGGATAGGCAAAAACTGCCATCTGGAGAGAGCCATAGTGGCGGAGGATGCTGTGATAGGCGATAATGTAAGGCTCGGTATCGGCGATGAAAAGGAAAATGATACGAGACCCGATATATACAACCATGGTCTCGTGACCATAGGTGAAAGGAGCCTGATCCCCGACGGAGTAAGCATCGGTAAAAACTCTGTGGTGGCTGGAAAATGTACCGCCAAGGATTTCCCGAACAGAATCCTTCCATCAGGCAGCACTCTGATAAGGGGAGGTGAGAAGAGATGAGGGCGATAGGCATGGTGCTTGCCGGCGGCAACAGCCGGAGGATAAAAGAGCTTACGAAGCACAGGGCTGTCGCGGCTCTTCCGATAGCCGGCAACTTCAGGAGCATAGATTTCGCGCTTTCGAGCATGACGAACTCCCATGTGCAGAACGTGGCGGTTTTTACGCAATATAATTCAAGATCCCTGACGGAGCACTTAAGCTCTTCAAAGTGGTGGAATTTCGGACGAAAACAGGGAGGGCTTACCATATTCACCCCTTCCATTACCGAAGACAGCAACCTCTGGTTCAGAGGAACGGCAGATGCCATGTACCAGAATCTTTCATTCCTCAAAAAAAGCCATGAACCCTATGTGATAATTGCTTCGGGAGACTGCATTTACAAGGTGGACTACGGGAAGATACTTGAATATCACATAGAAAAAAATGCGGACATTACCATAGTGGTCAAGGATCTTCCGGATGGCTTCAAGGCAGAGAGGTATGGCTGTGTAAAGCTTGACGATGACGGCAGGATCAGGGATTTTGAGCAGAAGCCTCTGATAACCGATTCACATACGGTATCCTGCGGAATCTATATTTTAAGGCGGCGTCATCTCATAGAGCTTATTGAAGAATGTGCCGAGGACGACAGACATGATTTTGTAAGTGATATTCTTGTAAGATACAGGGATATCAAGGCGATTTACGGCTACAGGCTGAATTCCTACTGGAGCAACATTGCTTCCCTGGATGATTATTACAGAGCAAACATGGACTTCCTGAAGCGTGAGGTGAGATCCTTTTTTATGGAGGCGTATCCCGTGATATATACAAAGGCGGATGATCTTCCGCCTGCCAAGCTCAATGCGGGCTCACATGTAAAAAACAGCCTTATTGCCTCGGGTTCCATAATAAACGGCACTGTAGAGGACTCACTGATATTCAAAAAGAGCTTCATAGGCAGCAATTGCTATATTAAGAATTCAATCGTGCTCAATGATGTATATATAGCGGACAATTCCCACTTGGAGAACTGCATCGTTGAAAGCCACAGCACCATACACGGTGATTATTATCACAAGTGCGAGAACGGAGTGGATGTCGTGGCTGAAGCAGGCAACAGGTTTATAATCTGAGATGTATATCATAGCAGGACTCGGAAATCCGGGAAGAAAGTATGAGCATACAAGGCATAATACAGGCTTTGAGGTGATCGACATACTGTCTGATAAATGGGACATACGGGTTGATTCGAAAAAACACGGGTCGCTGTGCGGTACCGGTATCATAGAAGGGGAAAAGGTGCTGCTTTTGAAGCCGCAGACCTATATGAACCTTTCGGGAGAGGCGGTATCGGAGGCAGTTGCCTATTACCGGGAGGATCCGGCTTCAAGTCTTATCGTGATATATGATGATATAGATCTTTCAGTGGGAAGGCTGAGGATAAGAGAAGAGGGCTCTGCCGGAGGGCATAAGGGCATGAAGGACATAATAGCGCGTATAGGAACCGGAGCCTTCGTGCGAGTCAGGGTTGGAGTAGGTGCCAAGCCGCCCGAATGGGATCTGGCTGACTGGGTGCTTTCGGGATTCGGTGCTGAAGATGAGGACATAATGAGGGGGGCAAGACTGCGAGCTGCAGAGGCCGTGGGAGAGATCCTTAAGCATGATGCAGGATATGCAATGTCAAGATATAACGGATAAAAGATGAAGGCGCTTACGGAACCTGTAAAAGAGCTTGGAATATATGATGATCTGCGGCGCGATATAAAAAGGAACGGCATCACAGGAGTGACAGGCCTTACGGACTCGGCCCGTACGGTCTTTTCTTATGCCGTGACGGAGGGTGTACGGCTTTTTATAGCAGCGGATACCGTCAGGGCTTCGCAGATAGAGGAGGAGGCATATCTTTTCGGCAGAGAGGTATATGTCTATCCGGCGCGCGACATGATGTTTTATCAGGCTGATCTCTCCGGAAATATGCTGATAAGACAGAGGATGCAGGCAATAAAAGCGCTATGTGAGCATAAAGCAGGGCAGGAGCTTACCATCATCACCACCTTCGACGCGCTGATGGAGAAGATGGCTCCGATCTCATATATCACGGACAATATCTTAAGTATAAAAACGGGAGACATTCTCGATATAGAGGAGCTTTCCGCCAGGCTTACGGATCTGGGCTATGAAAGAGGGACGGAGGCCGAGGAGCCGGGGCAGTATGCGGTAAGGGGCGGTATAATAGACATATATCCGCTGACTGAGGAGAATCCTGTAAGGATAGAGCTGTGGGGGGATGAGGCTGACAGCATAAGGGAATATGATGCCCTAAGCCAGCGATCCATAGAGAAGCTGAAGCAGATACTTATATATCCTGCGACCGATCTGGTCACGGACGAGGATATGAGACTGGGGGCCAAGGTCAGGATAGAGGCGGAGGCATCCCGGGTTTATGATGCCCTCCGGAAGGAGATGAAAACGGAGGCGGCATACAGACTCAAGACCTATACCGATCAGGTTATGGAAGCTCTGGTATGCGGCATCAGTATCAATCTTTCTCCCTATATATGCTATCTCTACGGAAGGACTGAAAATCTTCTGGATCTTATCAATATCAGGCATGCAGGCGTAATAATAGATGAGCCGGCGCGATGTGAGGAGAGAGGCCATGCCGTGTGGCAGGAGTGGACAGACAGCGTGACTCACAGGATAGAGACCGGGCATATGCTCCCGGGAGAAAGCGATGTGCTTATTCCCGCAGAGGAGGTCTTTGCCAGACTTATGTCGATGCCGGTGCTCGCTTCCTCCATGATCAGCCTTCATCACGAGGATTACAGATACTCCGCAGAGTATTCTGTCAGCTCACAGACTATAGGTTCATATAATAAGAGCTTTGATCAGCTTAAATCAGATCTTGAAAGGTACAGGAAAAGAAAAAGCAGGGTAGTCATCCTTTCACCCTCACATACCAGAGCCAAAAAGCTTACGGATGACCTTACGGGACTGGAGATAAATGCCTTCTACAGCGAGGATGAAGACAGGATCCTTTCCGGCGGTGAAATAATGCTGACATACGGTCATGTTTACAAGGGCTTTGAGTTTCCTGATATAGGCTTCGCAGTAATATCGGAGTCTGATATATTCGGGGGGAAGGTAAAGAAGAAAAGAAGGAGGAAGACCCTGTATGAGGGAGAGAAGATATCGTCCTTCGAGGATCTGACCCCCGGGGATTATGTGGTGCATGAAGCTCACGGCATCGGCATATACAGAGGGCTGATATCCATAGAGATAGGCGGGGTTACAAGAGATTACGTCCGCATAGAGTATGGGGGAGGGAGCTTTGTGAATGTCATTGCCTCCAATCTCGATTCTCTGCAGAAATATGCTGACAGAAATTCCGGGAAAAAGGTAAAGGTAAACAAACTCGGAGGGAACGAGTGGAATAAGACAAAGGCAAAGGTGAGGACAGCCGTGTCAGGCATAGCAAGGGAGCTTGTGACCCTGTATGCGGAGCGCGCAAGAAGCGAGGGCTTTGTATACGGTCCCGATACCGTCTGGCAGAATGAATTCGAGGAGCTTTTTCCCTATGAGGAGACAGAGGATCAGCTAAAAGCCATAGAAGATGTAAAGCATGACATGGAAAGCCATACAATCATGGACAGGCTTATCTGCGGTGATGTAGGCTTCGGAAAGACCGAGGTAGCGATAAGGGCGGCCTTTAAGACCGTGCAGGAGGGAAGACAGGCAGCTGTGCTGGTACCTACGACAATACTTGCCCAACAGCATATGCAGACCTTTACCCAGAGGATGTCTTCGTATCCCATCCGCATTGAAATGCTGTCAAGATTCCGCACTCCTGCGCAGATCAAAAAGACCATAGCGGGACTGAAGAGCGGCTCTGTGGATATAGTGATAGGGACTCACCGTCTTCTCTCAAAGGACGTGGGATTTAAGAATCTGGGACTGCTGGTGGTGGATGAGGAGCAGCGCTTCGGCGTAAGCCATAAGGAGCGGATCAAGGAGATGAGAAAAAATGTGGATGTCCTCACTCTCACCGCTACCCCTATACCGCGCACGCTCCATATGAGCCTTGCGGGAATAAGAGATATGTCGCTTCTGAGGGAGGCTCCTCAGGACCGGCTTCCGATACAGACCTTTGTAATGGAGTATTCAGAGGAGATGGTAAGGGAGGCCCTAAGCCGTGAGATGTCAAGGGGAGGGCAGGTATACTATGTGCACAACAGGATCACGGACATAGCCGATGTGGCTGCAAAGGTACAGACCCTAATACCTGATGCGGTGACGGCATATGCGCACGGGCAGATGAATGAGAGACAGCTGGAGGATATCATGGTCGACTTCATCAACGGTGATATCGACATTCTGGTATCCACTACGATAATCGAAACAGGACTGGATATACCGAATGTAAATACGATAATAGTGGACGACTCCGAAAGGATGGGGCTGGCGCAGCTCTATCAGCTTAGAGGGAGAGTCGGAAGATCAAACCGGATGGCTTATGCGTTCCTTATGTACAGGAGGGACAGGATATTGAAGGAGACAGCCGAGAAGAGGCTGGCAGCCATCAAGGAGTTTACCGACCTTGGAAGCGGCTTCAAGATAGCTATGAAGGATCTGGAGATAAGGGGAGCCGGAAATGTGCTGGGAGCCGAGCAGTCGGGACATATGGCGGAGGTAGGATATGACCTCTACTGCAAGATGCTTGATTCCGCCGTGAAAAAGGAGAGAGGGATAGAAGACCGCGGGGATTTCTCTACATATTTTGATATGGAAACGGATGCACTGATACCGGACAGCTATATCAGAAGCGAAAACATGAAGCTTGATATGTACAAAAAGATAGCAAGGATTGCGTCTGAGGATGAGGCCTCGGATATAAGAGACGAGCTTTCGGACCGCTTTGGGAAGATACCGGAGAGTACCGAAAATCTTATAGGTATAGCCCTGCTTCGGGCAAAGGCACATGAGCTTTTCGTAGAGAATATGAAGGTGACCGATAAGGAAATAATAATGACCATATATGAGAATGCGACCATAGATCCGACGCGGATAGCTCCCATGCTGGATTTGTTCGAGGGAAGGATGCGCCTTGTCACCACGGGCAGACCGACCTTTATCTACAGCTTCTCAGACGATGAGATACAGTCGGATAAGATGCAGACTGTGGACGCTGTGCTTGAAAAAATGTCGGGACTCGTCAGATAGAACTTTCCACTGATAACAATATAACTGCGTATACCGCGGAGCAGTATTTCGACCGGCAGCTGATTTCGGCCGCGACAATAATAACGCGAGGAATTTTTAAATCCATTATTTATTGATAGTTTTGGATGATATATGGTACAATATTACCTCAATGTGCGCCAAAAATGAAACTGGTGTATGAAGGGAAGGCAGAGACTTTGGACAGACAGAATCTTACATTGCTTACGGATCTGTATGAGCTGACGATGATGCAGGGCTATTTCAAGAATGAAAATGCCAATCAGACCGTGATATTTGACATGTTTTACCGCACCAATCCCATGGAGAGCGGCTATGCTGTAATGGCAGGACTGGAGCAGGTCATACAGTATATCAAAGAGCTTCGATTTGAGAAGGAAGATATAGAGTATCTGCGAAGCCTCGGAATATTTCAGGAGGATTTCCTTGACTATCTGACGGATTTCAGGTTCACGGGATCGATATGGTCCATACCGGAGGGCGAGGTTATATTCCCCAGAGAGCCTCTGGTCAAGGTCATTGCTCCCATCATGCAGGCTCAGCTTGTAGAGACAGCGATATTGAATATAATCAACCATCAGTCGCTTATAGCTACAAAGACCGCAAGGGTATGCTATGCCGCCAGAGGAGATGGCGTCATGGAGTTCGGATTGAGGAGGGCACAGGGACCCGATGCCGGGACATACGGAGCAAGGGCGGCGATGATAGGCGGCTGCATAGGCACATCCAATGTTTTGGCGGGACAGCTTTTCAATGTGCCCGTAAAGGGAACCAATGCGCACTCGTGGGTGATGAGCTTTCCGGATGAGCTGACAGCATTCAGAAAGTATGCGGAGATCTATCCTGATGCATGCCTGCTGATAGCCGATACCTACGATACATTGAAATCCGGTGTACCTAATGCGATAAAGGTTTTTACCGAGCTTCGGGATAAGGGCATACACCCTAAGCTTTACGGGGTAAGATTTGATTCCGGTGACCTTGCTTATCTTTCAAAGAAGGCGAGAGTGATGCTTGATGAAGCGGGATTTACTGATGCCGTGCTATCGGCATCGAATGACCTCGATGAGTTTCTTATAGATTCGCTTAAGGTACAGGGAGCCAGGATCACGAGCTGGGGTGTCGGAACAAATCTGATCACTTCCAAGGACTGGCCGGCATTCGGGGGTGTATATAAGCTTGCGGGTGTAGTGAATGAGGACGGCTCGTGTACGCCGAAGATCAAGCTTTCGGAAAATTCCGAGAAGATCACGAATCCCGGAAACAAGAAGATAATCAGAGTCTATGATGAAGAGGGCAAGGTAAAGGCAGACCTTATCTGCCTTGTTGAAGAGACTTTCGATCCGAAGGAGGATCTTATTCTTTTCGATCCGCAGGAGCCATGGAAGAGGACAAGGCTCAAGGGGGGAGAATACTCCATGAGAGAGCTGATGATACAGGTGTTTGATAAGGGAGAATGTGTCTATACGTCTCCATCCGTCATGGAGATGAGGGATTTCTGTGCCGGAGAGCTTGAGACACTTTGGGATGAGACCAGAAGACTGGTGAATCCGCATAATGTATATGTGGATCTGTCCCAGAAGCTTTATGATATGAAGCTGAATCTGCTGGATGAGATGTCAATGAAATGATAAAAACGCCAAAAGTCTAAATGGCGTTTGAACTTGTTCAAAAAGCCATTTGACTTTGGGCGTCGTTGTATCAAAACAGTGATTCAGTACTTT
>CACZNY010000349.1 GCA_902782655.1 uncultured Lachnospiraceae bacterium | reverse complement strand
GGCACCATAGGAATAGAGTTCGATAACGGCCAGACATCCTGGGCGGCACGCAGCCGCGTAAAGGCTATCAAGAACCTTATCAAGTAGCAGGGGAAGGAGGAATATATGAATTTCAAAAGCCGTGTAATATTTCTCTCCTCTATGGGATTTGCTCTGGGAATGATGATCGGGACGATCATTACAGCCGTAACCGCGACCATGGAATATGCCGATGGTACTGTGTACCTTTGCTCAAAGGAATTTAATGACTTTATCGGGAATCCTCTGCTTGCCTTTGTGATACAAGCGCTTGTAAGCGGTTTATACGGCATGATAGGCATGGGAGGATCGTCTGTTTACTATATTGAGGAATGGAGCATTCTCCGTGCAACTGTCAGTCATTTTATCGTGACAGTGGGCTGCTATTATTTGACCGCCTTTTTTCTCAGATGGATCAGTCCGTCAGCTGTATCGGATTGCTTAATCATGTTTATGCTTTTCCTTATACCGTATCTGATGATATGGCTCAGCAAATACCTGTCATACAGGTCACAGATAAATGAGATAAACAAAGAACTTATCGTGCTGAAGGCATCGGAATACGCAGACAGTGATGCCGCTTAGATCAGAGCTGCAATACCTGAGGAATATATGGAATTGAAAGTATTGCTTACGGGACACAACAGAAGGATAGCAGCCGACATCAGCGATCATCTGAAAAATGACCGTGGGTGTTTTGCAGTGAGCTGTCCTCCGACCAAAAGCGCCCTTTTTGAAACAGTGCCGTCGGAGCTTCCCAATGTGATAATCATCTGCCTGGGTGACGAAACAAAGGAAACCGTAAAGGCGTTTGATGTATTGAGAGAATGTACCAGACTCGGGGCTGCAACACTTATTGTGGTGGCAAACGATTCGGACAGAGCTACATTTATAAACCATACCAGGCTGGAGCGCGTTTTCTTTCTTGCCCGTCCGGTTTCCCTTTTTGCCCTGTATGACAAACTCAACGAGATAGAGGAGCAGCTTGAGCATGAAAAAGAATGGGGCCGCAACCTTCTGACCGAATGGATAAACCCCGTGAGCATAGACTACACCAGGAAGCATATCCTCGTAGTCGACGATGATCCGGAGCAGCTAAGCCAGATCAAGGAGCATCTGAAAGAATTCTATGAGGTAACTCTCGTAGCATCGGGAAGGAATATCGTAAAATATCTGCAGAGATATCATGTGGATCTTATACTTCTGGATTATCTTATGCCGGATATGGATGGCCCCCAGGCTCTGGCTCTGCTCAGAGCCAACTCTGACTATAAAAATATCCCCGTTATCTTCCTCACAGGTGTATCCGAAAAGGAAACCGTAATAAAGACTCTCGTAGAGCTTAAACCGGAAGGCTATGTACTTAAGCCCACCGGAAAATCAGACCTTGTGGCAAAGATCATTGATGTGCTGGGATAGGTCTTTGTTTCTCCATCTAAGCCGATGAGCCTGATATCTGCTATTCCGGTCTTCGTTTCCATTATGACTGCTTTCCGCTTCTTCATAGTGTTTCCCGCCACCTTGCTTTCCGTGCTTTCAGCGCTCTGCAGACGGAATCCCGGCTTCTGCTTACTCTCAAATACTATATTTCCTGCCTCAGCAATAACCCGAGGCGAATTTATACTGAACTGTCTGTCATGTATATACCGATCACCTTCTTTCGTCAGTTATTTGATGTAAAAAACAAAAACTCTTCCCAGACCTACTGTCTGGAAAGAGCTTTCCTGATCAAACCGTATCTGCAAATCGCTGCTATTTATTAGTGTCAGTCTTTAAATGAACCACTAATCCCGTCCCCAAGGTGCCAAATGTCTCTGTTGTACTCTGCTATGGTCCTGTCTGAGGAGAAGAATCCGGCCTTTGCGACATTAACGAGCATCATGCGGCGCCACTTTTCCTGATCCTCATAGGCCTCGAAGATCTCATCCTTCTTTGCTATATAATCCTCGAGATCGAGCAGCGTCATGAACCAGTCCTTGTTGAGCAGCTCCTTGTAAAGTCTCTCCAGGTTCTCCTTATGTCCGACCTTCAAAGCCTCAGGCCCCACAATGAAGTCTACTGCCTCCTTTATGACCTTTGACTTTTTGTAGTAATCCTTTGATACATAATCAGCCTTCTCGTAGTGCTTTATGACCGTATCCGAGTCAACGCCGAAGATGAAGATATTATCATCACCCACAAGATCATGTATCTCCACATTTGCTCCGTCATCGGTACCGAGCGTCACGGCGCCGTTAAGCATGAACTTCATGTTGGAGGTTCCCGATGCCTCCTTGGATGCAAGACTTATCTGTTCTGATATGTCGCAGGCAGGGATGAGCTTCTCCGCATAGCTCACATTGTAGTTCGTGACCATGAGCACCTTGAGATAAGGCGACACAGCGGGATCATTATTCACTATCTCCTGCAGCACCAGCAGCAGATGTATGATGTCCTTTGCTATCACATAGGCAGGAGCAGCCTTTGCCCCGAAGATGCAGGTGATCGGCCTCTTCGGCTTCTTTCCGCCCTTTATCTCCAGATACTTATGTATGATATAGAGAGCGTTCATCTGCTGTCTCTTATATTCATGCAGACGCTTCACCTGGATGTCAAAAATGGAATCAGGATCCAGCTCCACGCCCTCATTCTTCTTTACGAATTCGATGAGCTCTCTCTTTTTCTGTTTCTTGATCTCAGCGATCCTTGTAAGTACGGCCTCGTCCTCCCTGTACTTCAGCAGATCCTCAAGCCTGTCGGCGTCCCTCCTGTAATCAGTCCCTATGGTCTCATCCAGAAGCTTCGCCAAAGGTCTGTTGCATGACAGAAGCCAGCGGCGGAAGGTTATTCCGTTAGTCTTGTTATTGAACTTCTCCGGATACAGCTTATAGAAAGCATTCAGCTCGGTATTCTTCAGGATATCGGTATGAATGGCCGCCACACCGTTCACGGAGTATCCGTAATGTATGTCTATATGTGCCATATGCACACGTTTTTCCTCATCTATTATCTGCACCTTTGGATCCTTATTGATCTTTGCAATACGGGCAGAGAGCTCCTTAATGATGGGTACCAGCTGGGGCACGACTTTATTCAGATATTCCAGAGGCCATTTCTCAAGTGCCTCTGCAAGTATCGTATGATTTGTATAAGCGCAGGTACGGCTCACTACCTTTATCGCATCATCTATCGTGAAGCCCTCATCCCAGGTAAGGATACGTATGAGCTCAGGTATCACCATCGTGGGATGGGTATCATTTATCTGTATCGACACGTACTTATCCATCTCATATAGATCCCGGCCCGCATCCTTCAGCTCCTTGACGATGAGCTGCGCACCGTTCGACACCATGAAATACTG
>CACZNY010000348.1 GCA_902782655.1 uncultured Lachnospiraceae bacterium | reverse complement strand
TGCCCTTGTACCCCAGGTGTGTGACGCGGTGAAAATCCCGGTCATTGCGGCGGGAGGCATAGCAGACGGACGCGGCATGGCGGCGGCACTTATGCTCGGAGCCTCTGCGGTACAGATGGGAACCCGCTTCGTGGCGTCCAGGGAATCCATAGTCCATGCAAACTACAAGGAAAAAATAATAAAAGCCACGGATATAGACTCTACAGTAACGGGACTGAGCACGGGTCATCCCGTAAGGTGCTTAAGGAACAAGATGACAAGAGAATACCTTAAGATGGAGAAGGAGGGAGTGGAGCTCATGGAGCTTGAAAAGCTCACTCTGGGCTCCCTGAAAAGGAGTGTCATCGACGGTGATGTGGTGAGCGGAACCCTTATGGCAGGGCAGATCGCCGGACTCATAAAGAGTGAAGAAAGCTGCAGGGACATAGTAGAGGGTATCGTCCGTGAATGCAGGGAAGTGATCGAGAGGACAAGATGATGGGAAAGACAGCGTTTTTATTCCCCGGACAGGGAGCACAGTACGCCGGAATGGGAGCCGACTTCTGTGAGAAATACAGTGAAGCGGCAGAGGTATACGAAAAGGCATCCGATATCGTCGGCATGGATATCAAGGCTCTCTGCTTTGAAAAAAATGAAAGGCTGGATCTTACCGAATATACCCAGATCGCCATGGTAACCACCGAGATAGCGATACTCAGGACAGCTCTTAAGAAAGGGCTTCGGGCCGATGTCGCGGCGGGATTAAGCCTTGGCGAGTACGGAGCGCTTTCGGCCTGCAAAGTTATGAAGGATGAGGATATATTCCGCGTGGTGAGAAAGCGCGGTATATATATGCAGAATGCATATCCTTCAGGCGGCGGGATGACCGCTGTCATCGGCATGGATGGAGATAAGGTCGCAAGTATCTGTGACAGTGTTGCGAAGGAGAGCGGGAAGGTCGTTTCGGTCGCAAATTACAACTGTCCCGGACAGATAGTGATCACCGGGGAGAAGGAAGCTGTGGATCAGGCCGCAGAAAAGCTTACGGAAGCGGGAGCAAGAAGATGCATAGCGCTTAAGGTAAGCGGGCCGTTCCATTCAGGGCTCTTAAAGGCAGCGTCGGAGGAGCTTGGAAAGGAGCTTGATACGGCAGATATCAAGGATCCTGTAATGCCCTATGTGACCAATGTGACGGCGGACTACGTGACGGAGGGGGCAGCCGTAAAGGATCTGCTTGTAAGACAGATATGCAGCTCCGTCAAGTGGCAGCAGAGCATAGAGAGGATGGCAAAGGACGGGGTGGATACCTTTATAGAGTTAGGCCCCGGAAAGACTCTTACGGGATTCGTGAAGAAGACAGATCCGGCTTTGAAGGCATACCATATCGGAAGCGTAGAGGAGCTGGAGGCTTTTATGGAGGGAAAAGATGCTTGAAGGTAAGGTGGCGCTTGTGACCGGCGCCGGAAGAGGCATAGGAAGGGCTATAGCCATAAGGCTTGCAAAGGCCGGGGCAAAGGTCATCGTGAATTATAACGGCTCTGAGGCTAAGGCAATGGATACCGTGAAGACCATAGAAGAGGCCGGCGGCGAGGCGTGGGCTTATAAGTGTGATGTTTCTGATTTTGCAGCCTGCGGAGAGCTTGCGAAGACTGTCCTTGAAAAGTACGGGAGGCTTGATATCCTCGTAAACAATGCAGGGGTCACAAGGGACGGGCTTATCATGAGGATGTCCGAGGAGGATTATGATACGGTGCTTGATATAAACCTTAAGGGAGCATTCAACACCATAAGGCATTTTTCTCCGGCTTTCCTGAAGCAAAGAGCCGGAAAGATAATCAATATATCATCGGTCAGCGGAGTGCTGGGCAATGCCGGACAGGCTAATTACAGCGCGTCCAAGGCAGGTCTTATAGGTCTTACGAAGAGTGTGGCAAGGGAGCTTGCAAGCAGGGGCGTATGCGTCAATGCGATAGCGCCCGGATTCATAGAAACCGAGATGACGGAGGCCATGAGCGAAAAAGCGAAGGAGGCAGTCATCGGGAGCATACCCATGAAAAAAACAGGCCATGCGGAGGATGTGGCGGAGGCAGCGGCCTTCCTTGCCGGCGCATCCTCTGACTATATCACGGGGCAGGTGCTCTGCGTAGACGGAGGGATGGCGATATGAGTGAAAGAAGAGTAGTGGTCACCGGCATGGGCGCTGTGACGCCCATCGGTATCGGAGTGAAGGAATACTGGAGCGCTGTAAAGGAGGGGAAGATCGGCTTCGCTCCGATCACGGCCTTTGATACAGCGGACTTTAAGGTGAAGCTTGCTGCGGAGGTTAAGGATTTCGATCCCGAGCTTTTCATGGATAAGAAGACCGCGAGAAGGATGGAGAGATTCTCACAGTTTGCCGTGGCTGCGGCAAAGGAGGCCTTAGAGGATGCGAATCTTGATATGAGCACTGAGGATCCCTTCAGGATCGGCTGCTCCATAGGCAGCGGCGTGGGAAGCCTTCAGGCCTTTGAGAGAGAGCATTCCAGACTTTTGGAGTACGGCAAGGGCAAGGTCGCTCCCTTATTCGTGCCTTTGATGATATCCAATATGGCGTCCGGTAACGTGAGCATAATCTACGGTCTGAGGGGAAAGAATATAGATGTAGTGACGGCCTGCGCCACAGGGACCAACTCCATAGGAGAGGCCTTCAGATCCATACAGTACGGTGAAGCAGATGTGATGGTGGCAGGAGGCTGCGAGGCGGCTGTCTGTCCCATGGGGATAGCGGGCTTTACCTCCCTTACGGCACTGAGCGCGGTGGAGGATCCTTCAAGATGCTCGATCCCGTTTGACAAGGACAGGAGCGGCTTCGTAATGGGAGAAGGAGCCGGTATCGTGGTGCTGGAGGAGCTTTCACATGCAAGGAAGAGGGGAGCGCAGATATACGCCGAAGTAAAGGGATACGGATGCTCGGCCGACGCCTATCATATAACCTCTCCCGTTGATGATGGAAGCGGGGCTGCTGAAGCAATGAAGAATGCGGTGGAGGATGCCGGACTTCAGATGGAGGATATAACCTATATCAATGCACACGGCACTGCTACAAAGGCTAACGATCTCTTCGAGACCAGGGCGATAAAGCTTGCCTTTAAGGAGCATGCCTATGATATAAAGATAAATTCCACGAAGTCAATGACAGGGCATCTTTTAGGTGCGGCAGGAGCAGTGGAATTCATCACCTGCGTGAAGGAGATACAGGATGGCTTTATTCACAGGACAGTGGGTCTTCAGGAAACCGAGGAGGAGATGGATCTTGATTACTGCAGGGAGAGCGTGGATACGGAAGTGAAATACGCCCTTTCTGATTCCCTGGGCTTCGGAGGACATAATGCCTGTCTTGTGGCAGGAGCATTTGAAGAATAATCCGGGTGCATTCGGCGCCGGATCAGACGGATAAAATAATATGCGGGAGTGAGGATAGATAATGTCGATACTTGGAACCAAAGAAATAATGGAAAGGATACCCCACCGTTCTCCTTTCCTGCTGATAGATACCATAGAGGAGCTGGAGCCCGGTGTGAGGGCGGTCGGAAAGAAATGTGTAAGCTTCAACGAGCCTTATTTTGCGGGGCATTTTCCGGGAAATCCCGTGATGCCCGGAGTGCTGATCATTGAAGCCATGGCGCAGGTCGGAGCGGTGGCCTTCCTGGATCTGCCGGAATGGCGGGGGAAGACCGCTTATTTTGCGGGGATAGACAAGGCGAGATTCAAGCAGAAGGTGGTGCCCGGTGATGTGCTCACCATCGAGACGGTCATAGATAAATGCAAGGGACCCATAGGTACCGGCAAGGCAGCTGCTTATGTGGATGGAAAGCTTGCGGCAAGAGCTGAGCTTACCTTTGCCGTAGGCGACTGAACCGGGGGTGATCATAAGGTGAGCGGTTTACTGAAAAAAATCGACATGGCCTACATACGGCGCAGGCTGACGGGAGAGCCTTCCGCCGCTCAGGCGAAGGAGCAGCTTCATACGGCTGCTGCAAAGCATAGGACGGCAGGGGATGCTCTTCGCGATCCCGAGACGGTCAAATGTCCGAAATGCGGAAGAAATCTTGATAAGCAAAGGGTAATAACACATAAGTATATCTGCTATGAATGCGGTGCTTACTTCAGGGTAAGGACAAATAACCGCATACGCATGATAGCCGATCCCGGTACCTTCGAGGAGTGGAACAGGACAATGCCCTTAAGCAATCCGCTGAACTACGAGGGGTATCCGGAAAAGCTCGCAGAGGTCAGGGAAAAGACCGGACTGGAGGAGGGCTTCACAGTAGGAAAATGCAGGATCTTCGGGGAGGAAGCCGTAGTCGGTGTCTGTGATTCCCGTTTCATGATGGCAAGCATGGGGCATGTGATCGGCGAGAAGGTGACCTCTGCCATCGAAAGGGCCACGAGTGAGAGGCTTCCGGTATTCATCTTCTGCTGCTCCGGGGGAGCCAGGATGCAGGAGGGCATGATATCGCTGATGCAGATGGCAAAGACCTCCGCTGCGATAAAGAAACACGGGGACGCGGGACTTTTGTACTGTACCATTCTCACGGATCCGACGACAGGAGGCGTGACGGCAAGCTTTGCAATGCTGGGCGATGTGATAATAGCGGAGCCCGGAGCCCTGATAGGCTTCGCGGGGGCAAGGGTGATAAAGCAGACGACCGGAGAGGACCTGCCGGAAGGCTTCCAGACGGCGGAGTTTCTTCTGGAGCATGGCTTCCTTGACGGCATAGTCCAGAGGCGGGTACAGAAAAAATTCCTCTATTTCCTGATCAAGTCCCATCAGAATACGGGAAAGAAATCCTGGTCGGATTTCGATGAAAAGGGTCTGGGGGAAATCCTCGGAGGTCTTACGGGGATAAATATCAGCATCGGAAAGAAGAAGTCCGCCTGGGAGAAGGTGAAGGGGGTCAGAAATATAGAAAGACCTTCAGCCTTTGATTACATGGATACGATCTTCGACATCTTCGTGGAGGCTCACGGCGACAGGTGCTACGGTGATGACGGTGCCATAGTCGGAGGCGTAGGATTCATTGACAGCCAGCCGGTGACGGTGATAGCTGATATCAAGGGAAGCAGCGCGCAGGAGTGCGTGGAGAGGAATTTCGGCATGCCCATGCCCGAGGGCTACAGGAAGGCCTTAAGGCTCATGAAGCAGGCGGAAAAATTCAACCGACCAATCATAAGCTTCGTAAATACGGCCGGAGCCTTCTGCGGAGCTGAAGCGGAGAAGAGAGGACAGGGAGAGGCGATAGCAAGGAGCCTGATGGAGATGTCGGCTCTTAAGGTGCCGGTGCTCTGCATCCTTATAGGCGAGGGCGGCAGCGGCGGAGCTCTTGCCACGGCAGTCGGCAATGAGGTTTGGATGCTTGAAAACGCCACCTATTCCATCCTTTCGCCGGAGGGCTTTGCTTCCATACTCTGGAAGGATGCCGGAAGAGCGAAGGAGGCAAGCGAGGTCATGAACATTACTGCTCAGGACCTGAAGCGCCTTAAGGTGATAGATAAGATAGTGCCGGAATACGGCGGCGCAGACAAGGATACGAAGCAGGCTATCGGAGTATATCTGAAGGAGGGGATAAAGCATTTCCTTAAGAAATATGACGGTATGGAGCCTGAAATGATAGCTGAGGAAAGATATAAAAGGTTCAGGGCTTATTAAGCCTTTATGAGGTGAGAAAATGGGTGTAGCTATACGTGGAACCGGGAGCGCGCTTCCGGAAAAGATACTGACGAATTTTGATCTGGAAAAGATGGTGGATACCTCGGATGAGTGGATCAGGCAGCGTACCGGGATGAGTGAAAGGCACATAGGACAGAAGGAAACGGTGCCGTCGCTGGCTTCTGCGGCCTGCAGAAGAGCTCTTGAAAAAGCAGGAAAAAAGGCAGAGGAGGTAGAGCTTATTATCGTGGCTACCTGCACGACAGAGATGCTCCTGCCCTGCGCGGCCTGCCGTGTGCAGAATATCCTCGGAGCAAAGGATGCCATAGCCTTTGATATCAATGCGGCCTGCGGAGGATTCTTATTCGCTCTCAATACCGCTCATCATTATATCGAATCCGGAGCCTGCAATAATGCGCTGGTGGTGGGATCCGAGGTGCTGTCGGAGATAATCGACTGGACGGACCGCGGTACCTGCGTGCTTTTCGGAGACGGCTCGGGAGCGGTCTATGTGGAAAAGACAGAGGAAGGTGACGGATCCGGGATAATAGGCATGTCCCAGGGCAGCAACGGAATGGCAGGGAAAATGCTCTATTGCAGAGGCAGGGTCGTAAAGGGAGAGACAGAGCCTGAGATAAACAGTGAAGACCTGTTGGTGCATATGAATGGCGGAGAGGTATTCAAGTTCGCCGTCCGGCAGGTTCCCATATGCATAAGAAAGGCTCTGGATATGGCAGGACTTCAGCCGGAGGATATCGATATGTATCTGCTTCATCAGGCAAACAGCAGGATAATCGAGTCCATAGCGAAGACCCTTAAGCAGGATATAAAAAAATTCCCGATGAACATGGAAAAAACGGGGAATACTTCCTCGGCTTCCATACCGATCCTGCTTGACGAGCTTAACAGGGAAGGGAAAATACAAAAAGGGCAGAAGCTGATGCTTTCAGGCTTCGGAGCCGGCATGACCTTCGGAGCCTGCGCCTTGATCTGGTAATCAATATGAGGGATAAAAGCAATAATACAAGCCAGCTGAACAGACTGCTGGTGAATCTTTTCAATAAGGTGCTGGAAACGGAATCCAGGGCTGTCATCACCGGGGATTTCATGGATATCTCCAACAATGACATGCACATCATAGATGCCATCGGTGTGGACGAGCCGCAGAATATGTCCTCGATAGCTGCAAAGAGGATGGTGACCGTGGGAACCCTTACCGTGAACATGAACAGTCTTGAGAAGAAGGGCTATATAAAAAGAGAACGTTCTACCGAGGATAAGAGGGTGGTATATGTGACTCTTACGGAGAAGGGCAGAAAGGCTTTTTTCCATCACAGGGATTTCCATAAGGAAATGATAAAGGCTGCGGTGAGGGGGCTGGAGGAGGATGAGATGAAGGCTCTCATCAGCTGTCTTGGCAAGCTGGAGGTTTTTTTCGAGCAGTCAGGGAAAGCCTGATCGGCTCCCCGGCATGAAGATCAAAGCACGGCAAAGCTTAACCGGGCAGGGGAGAACCCCTGTCCGGTTTTCTCAGCTGCGTTTCAGATCCTCCTCAGACTTTACCGGTATAATTGCGGACGCGGTCATTCAGCTCGGCTTTCAGAAGCTGGATCAGCTCCTTTACCGAAACCCTGTCATCGGTATCGTAGGAATCGTCATTGACGGTGACACACTTCAGCTCCTTGTCATAGACGGACTGGGCGATATGATTATATTCCCTGTCAAACTCAAGAGGTGATCTGGAAACCACGGTTCCCGTTCCGTTTGAATGAGCAAGCTGTATGTAAACGATCCTGTCATGCTCATAGATATTCAGCATCATGTTTAAGTCCAGAAGATGCTCAAGCTCCTTTGTGTCTGCGATCTTTTCCTCAAATTTGTGTGAGATATCAGCCAGCTGCATAGATTTTACCTCCTTTTAATGCATTGCCGTCAGATGGCGAAGCCTAACCTTATGTAAACCAAACCCGCTTCCGGGAAAAGTCCGGGATCAGTCAGTCCTGACTATAATCTCCTATTATATCATGAGAAGAACAGCAGGAGAATATTTATATATGAGGCATTCTGCTGCAGTCTGAAGGCAAAATAAGACTTTTTGCGGCCTGAAGAATAATCTGTGATACAATCATCAGGAAGGTGTAAGCATAAGATATGCCGTATCAGACGGATTAAAGCAGGGAGGATCATGGATGTTGGGTTACCGGCCGGAAAAAGGACATGAGAAGGTGAAGGGGAGGAGAGTATTACGGATACTTTTTCTGCTTTTTTTTGCAGCCCGTTCCTTTGGCCCCGCATATGCATATGCCGGCGAAGCCTCCGGTGAAGAGATCACCATAGTCATGGGCGGAGACATGCTGATGCATGACAAGGTCATAAAGTCAGGGCTTAAGAGTGACGGAAGCTATGATTTCAAGCCCATTTTCAAACACGTAAAAAGCGGGATTGAGAACGCGGATATAGCGATCATAAATCAGGAGACCATACTGGGCGGGGAGGAACTCAAATACTCCGGATATCCTTCCTTTAATTCACCGTGGGAAGTAGGGGACGCAGAGGCGGAGGCCGGCTTTGATGTGGTGCTTGCTGCGACAAACCATGCCCTTGACCGCGGATCAAAGGGCATAGAAAACTGTCTCGGCTTCTGGGAAAAGGAGCATCCGCAGATAGAGGTGCTGGGGATCCATGACAGTGAAGAGGACGGGAAGGAGCTTTGTATAATAGATACCGCAAAG
>CACZNY010000347.1 GCA_902782655.1 uncultured Lachnospiraceae bacterium | reverse complement strand
TATTCCGAGGGCCTGTTCAGGCCGGCGCTTATCATAGGAGTTCCCGTGGGCTTCGTAAATGTGGCCCCTTCAAAAGAGCTGATAATGCAGACGGATATCCCTTATATCATCAATGAAGGGAATAAGGGAGGAAGTCCCGTCGCCGCTGCGATCGTAAATGCCGTGCTGTATTCCATCTGAAGCAGCTGATTTCCGACTACAAGATGATGTAAACATTTTATGTTACTACGCATGAAAATGGGGCAGGCATACCATATCTAGTAGTTTTCAATAACAGCTAGTTGGGTTTAGAATAGTAGAGCTGACTGGGAATACCCGGTACAGCTGATTCAGGATATGTGAGGTAATTTCATGGCGGCTAAGGTCACCCTAAAAGGCGTAAAATCCGGAATAGTGCTGAGACTTCCCAAGGAGGGGGAGTTTGAGGAGCTGCTTCCGGCGATAGAAGATAAGTTTACCAATGCGGCTGAGTTTTTCGGAAGCAAGCATCTCATCCTGTCCGTGGAGGGCAGGCAGGTATCCGAGCAGCAGGCCGGTCAGATACTTATGCTCCTTATGGAGAATACAAAGGTCAAATGCGAGGGAGTGGTCATAGATAATCCCGAGCTGGAGGACAGGTTTCAGAAGCTTCTGGGACCGGATCCGGGACACGAGAAGGAGCTTGCCGCTCTGAAAAAAGAAAAGGAGCAGATGCTTGCCACTATAGAAAATCTTCAGGCGGCGGTCGACCCGAAGAATTGCCGGGTTATAATGGGCAATCTGAGATCGGGGGCGAATGTAGAGACACAGGGCTCTTTGATGGTCATAGGCGATGTGAAGCCCGGAGCATCGGTCACTGCCGGAGGAAGCGTCTTTGTGCTGGGCGCCCTGCAGGGCAATGCGGATGCGGGGGCTTACGGTGACCGGAATGCTTTCATCTTTGCCATGGACATGGATCCCATACAGCTTCGCATATCGGACGCGATGGCTATAGCGGCGGATACGGGGCCCAGGAAAAAGGGGATATTTTCAAAGAAGGATGTAGCTCCTCCGCCGGAGGTCGCTTTGATAAATGAAGGACATATAGTGATAACGGATCTTGACAGCGATCTTTTCAGGGCAAACAAGTTTTACAGAAAGAAGAAGGCTTCAGCCGGAAAAAAGAAGCAGGAGCAGTCAGAATAGGAAGCAGAGTGGGGGATCCTTAAGCCTTCGGGCCGGATAACCTTTAGCAGTTTCGGGAGGAAAAAATGGGTGAAGTAATCGTAATAACGTCGGGAAAGGGTGGTGTAGGAAAGACCACCACTACGGCAAATATCGGCACGGGTTTTGCCAGGCTCGGCAAGAAGGTTGTCCTTGTGGATACGGATATAGGCTTGAGAAATCTTGATGTGGTCTTAGGGCTTGAAAACCGTATCGTATATAACGTGGTGGATGTCGTGGAGGAGAACTGCAAGCTGAAGCAGGCTCTGATCAGGGATAAGCGGTACGAGGGACTGTGCCTGCTGCCTGCCGCCCAGACAAGGGATAAGTCGGCGGTCACTCCTGAGCAGATGGCGAAGGTTGCAAAGGAGCTTAAGGAAGAGTTTGACTATGTGATAATGGACTCTCCTGCAGGTATAGAGCAGGGCTTCAAAAATGCCATAGCCGGGGCTGACAGGGCGATAATAGTGACGACGCCTGAGGTTTCAGCTGTCAGGGATGCCGACCGCATCATAGGGCTGCTTGAAGCGAACGAGATGAGTGATGTGCGTCTGGTGGTAAACAGACTCCGCACCGACATGGTGGAGCGCGGGGATATGATGAGCGCGGACGACGTGGTGGAGGTTCTGGGCATTAAGCTCATAGGAGTGGTGCCCGATGACGAGCAGATAGTAGTCGCCACGAATAACGGTGAGCCTTTGGCGGGAGATGAGTCTCTTGCAGGCAAGGCTTACATCAACATATGCAAAAGGATAATGGGAGAGGATGTTCCTTTCCTGGATCTTCGTAAAAAGAGGGGCTTCTTCTCGAGGCTTTTCGGGAAGAACTGACATAAGGAGGCGCACGATGTCATTCAGTGATTTTTTTAAGCGGAAGTCATCAGGCGAGACAGCTAAGGACAGACTTAAGCTGGTACTGGTCTCCGACAGGTCGGCCTGCTCGCCCGAGATAATGGAACGGATAAAAAACGATATAATAGAAGTGCTCTCAAAGTATGTGGAGATAGATAAGGACGGCCTCGATATCAAGATAACCCAGGCTGAGGGCGAAGGGATAGACGAAAAGGCCGGACCCGCTCTCTTTGCGAATATACCTATCAGGACGATCAAGCACAGGGGCTGATCTCAAGAAACAAACCTCTCCCTATGCTTTCATCATCAAGCAGGACGGGAGATGAGCTCATACCATCCGCCGTTATGAAGCGGCCATCCTCATCGGTATCGTAAATCACCATCTGGTGCCACCCGTATTTCGGGTGGCCGAAAAGCTCTATAAGCAGATAGCTTCCTCTCGACAATATTCGTCTGGCATTCTTACCGCTTAAGGTATGCCTTGCGGCGGGACGGATAAGTGATGCTACGCCAAGCTTTCTGAATACGCTTTTGGCATAAAACCATATGAAAAGATCTGTAGTGCCGAAGCGTCTGTTGTAGATCAGTCTTTTCCTGCCGATGGAAGCCACTTTTTCGAATATCGCGATGACCTCATCCGAGGCCAGCTCTCTTCCCTGCTGCTTCTGCATGGTGGTGACGATAAGATTGGTCAGGGCAGTGGGGCCGCAGTGGTTCCTGTAGTATCCTCTGCCGAATTCCGCGGTGCTGTGAAAGCTGTAAAATGTATTGATATTTGAACTTGCTTTATTCATATCTTCGTTGTATCATAACTTTGTCTTTAATTCAAATCCATTATGATACAAGCGGCGCGACCCGCCGGGCAGAGAGATTCAAAGATACAAAACCAGAATACAAATTAAAGAGGCCTGGAAAGATAATAAGAGTTACAAGGGAAAGGAAATCTATGAGAGAAAAGCTAGCAACGCTTCCGCTTGCCCAGTTAAAGGAGCTTGCGAAGTCACAGGGACTTAAGGGCACTTCTACAATGAAGAAGGCTGAGCTCATCGAGCTTCTTGCAAACGAGGCGGAAAAACAGGAGGAGACAAAGAGCACTGAAGCGGCTAACGCTGAGGAGCAGGGGGAAGCAGGGAAGCATTCACAGCATCAGGCGCACAGCCAGCACGGAGCAAAGCCTGAGGGAGAGGAAGGGGAAGCCTATCCTGAAGACAAGGAGGACCTTGATTCAGGTATAGTGGCCAACGGGATACTTGAGGTGATGTCAGACGGATATGGATTCATCCGCTGTGAAAACTACCTTCCGGGAGAGAATGATGTATATGTGGCTCCCAGCCAGATAAGGCGCTTCGGACTGAAGACCGGCGATATCGTTGTGGGAAACACGAGGGTTCGGACGGGCAATGAGAAATTCTCAGCTCTCCTCTATGTGAAGAGCATCAACGGGATGCACCCTTCGGAGACTGCAACAAGATATAATTTCGAGGATATGACGCCCATATTCCCCAATGAGAGGATCCATCTGGAGATGGGCAACAATAATATCGCCATGAGGATAATGGATCTCATAAGCCCCATAGGAAAGGGACAGAGAGGCATGATAGTATCTCCGCCCAAGGCCGGAAAGACAACGCTTCTTAAGGCTGTGGCGAAAGCAGTGACCAGAGCGAATCCGGAGATGCATCTTATCATTCTTCTCATAGACGAGAGACCTGAGGAGGTCACGGATATCAAGGAATCCATACAGGGCAGCAATGTGGAGGTCATATATTCCACCTTTGACGAGCTTCCCGAGCATCATAAAAGGGTGTCGGAGATGGTCATAGAAAGAGCGAGAAGGCTGGTGGAGTCAAGACGGGATGTGATGATACTGCTTGATTCGATCACAAGGCTTTCAAGAGCGTACAACCTTACGGTGCCGCCTTCAGGCCGTACACTTTCCGGCGGTCTCGATCCTGCGGCTCTTCATATGCCGAAGAGGTTTTTCGGAGCGGCAAGGAATATGAGAGAGGGTGGATCACTTACGATCCTGGCTACCGCCCTGGTCGATACCGGAAGCAAAATGGATGACGTGGTATACGAGGAATTCAAGGGAACCGGTAATATGGAAATGGTGCTCGACCGCAAGCTTCAGGAGAAGAGGGTGTTCCCGGCCATAGATCTCGCGAAGTCCTCCACCAGAAGGGATGACCTGCTGCTGGCTCCGATGGAGCTTGAGGCTATAGACATAGTAAGGAAGGCATTTAATTCGATGAAGCCTGAGGATGCCACGGACAAGCTCATAGACCTTTTCTCCAGGACAAGGAGCAACCGTGAATTTATTGATATGGTTAAGAAGATAAGATTCTATTAAAAAAAACAGGAGCCTTCAGCTGAAGGCTCCTGAGCTTTTAATCTCTTTCAAAGATATCCCTTGTATAAACCTTGTCCCTTACGTCGTCGAGACAGGGGTCATAACGGTTCGCGATAATGGAGCGGCTTCTTTTCTTGAATTCATCAAGATCATTGACCACATAGGATCCGAAGAAGGTCTCTCCGTCATTCAAGGACGGCTCGTAAATTATGACGGTTGCGCCCTTTGCCTTGATCCGCTTCATTATGCCCTGGATGGATGAGTGACGGAAATTGTCGGAGTTTGATTTCATGGTGAGACGATATACTCCGATGGTGACCTCATGCTCCCTGTCACGGTCCCAGGATTCGGAGCTTTCGTAGGCTCCCGCAAGCTCCAGGACTCTTTCCGCTATATAGTCCTTCCTGGTGCGGTTGCTCTCCACTATGGCCTGTATCAGGTTTTCAGGCACATCCCTGTAATTCGCAAGGAGCTGCTTGGAATCCTTGGGCAGGCAATAGCCTCCGTAGCCGAAGGAAGGATTATTGTACTGATCTCCTATACGGGGATCGAGGCAGACACCCTTTATGATATCCCCTGTCTGAAGATGCTTGGTCTCCGCATAGGTATCCAGCTCATTGAAGTAGGAGACCCGGAGAGCCAGATAGGTGTTTGCAAAAAGCTTCACAGCCTCTGCCTCCGTGAGTCCCATGATGAGCACGGGCACATCCTCCTTAAGGGAGGCCTGTTTCAGGAGGGAAGCAAACTCCTCTGCGCGGTCTCTTGAAAGCCTTACCGAGGCCTCGCCTATGGACTCGCCCACTGCCCTGTCATCGCCCTCCTTATCGCAGCCCACTATGATGCGTGAGGGGTAGAGATTGTCATAGAGTGCCTTGGATTCCCGCAAAAACTCGGGGCTGAAGATTATCCTGTCCGTTTTGTATTTCTCCCGCACGGACAGGGTGTAGCCTACGGGTATGGTGCTCTTTATTACGATGGTGCAGTGGTCATTATTCTCCAGTACCAGCCCGATGACCTCCTCCACATGGGAGCAGTCAAAGAAATCCTTTTTAGGATCATAATTTGTAGGCGCCGAGACTATGACGATATCGGCATCGCGGTATGCAGAGGCTGCATCCGTTGTGGCTGTAAGATTCAGCTTTTTTTCTGCCATGTATTTTTCGATATAATCATCCTGAATAGGGGAGAGCTTATTATTGATCATGTCGACCTTCTCCTGGATTATATCCACAGCCGTGACCTGATCGTACTGCGACAGGAGGACCGAAAGGGACATACCCACATAGCCTGTCCCTGCAACTGCTATTTTTTTCATTCAGTATAACCTCACTTTCTGTGTCATTTTATATACACCGCTGCCTTCCCTGCCGGTGAAATCAACGGAGAAACCTCTGGCTCTTTCCGTCGCTTCAAAGATCTCATTCATGTAGCCGCTCTTGGCGCTTCCGTCGGCGTAGGCTGACATACAGCTGTTATATACGTCCTTGTCCGTAGTATATATGTCAAAGGAATAAGTACCCTTTCCTTTTTCCATTATGTAATTGTAGCATTTGTCGAAGTATTCCTCCAGACTGTTCACATAGGTGCCCTCGGGCAGCTCTGCAGGACCGGAGTCTTCATTATCCGGCTCTGTATCGTCATCATCATCTTCTTCGGCGTCATCCTCCGGGGGCTGCTCCAGATGGCTGTACTTTCCGCCGTTGCAGGCCGGCAGGTATACGGACAGACCGGTACGTCTGTGATCCTTTGATATCTCATCATCGGAAAGGTTCAGATATTCATACTGCCAGGTCTGGTCAGAGTCATCCCAGGTGACATCCACGTTATAATAGTCGCCGTCAAGCTTTATTATATTCCAGGCGTGAGGCTCTCCGGCGGTGCCCCTGCAGTAGTAACAGGGGATGCCAAGGCTTGTCATAACGTACTGGAAAGCTCTTGCGTATCCTGCGCATACCGTGGAATGATTCGCGAAGCCGCTGTAGGCGCTTTGATTCATTTCGGCTGAGAGGCTGTAGGAGAAATCATTGCAGATGGCGTCGTGGACAGCCTTTTCCCTGCTGTATGCATCGCCTGAGGCAGCCTGGCCTATCCTGTCCGCTCCGGTATTGAACTC
>CACZNY010000346.1 GCA_902782655.1 uncultured Lachnospiraceae bacterium | reverse complement strand
GCGGATCCCTATATAGGACAGATACAGCTGGCAACCGGCGAGATAGGCGAAGACCTGACTTATTATTATGCCGAGAGCGAGCAGATCCCTACTTCGGTGGGACTGGGAGTGCTTGTTGACAGGGATCTTTCGATAATGCACGCGGGGGGCTTTATACTGCAGCTTCTGCCCTTTGCCTCTGATGCAACAATTGATGCCCTGGAACAGAGTCTTAAGGAGCATGCTTCGGTAACGGACTTCTTTAAAGAAGATACGGATCCTGAGGTGATGATGAGAAAGCTTCTCGGAGATATCGTAATAGAGGATTCCTGTGAAGTGGCTTACCGCTGTTCCTGCAACAGGCAGCGTGTGGAAAAGGCTCTGATAAGCCTTGGCAGGGATGAACTGACCAAGCTTATCGATGAAGGCGAAGATATAAAACTGCACTGCGATTTCTGCAACAAGGATTACAGCTTCACTCTTGATGAAGTGAAGGCGTTGATCTAATACAGGTTTTTTAGCCTGAAGAATTTCAGAACGGAATACATGCAGAACAACAGATAACTGCCGATACACAGCAGATTGATATAAGTCTTCCGGGTCACGAACACATTGCTCTTTATGATCTCGCGTTGGCTCGGTGAAAACATCCTGAGCAGATCGATATCATCCATCGTAAGCGGATGATATTTTTTGCATATATGATCACAGAAGTATAATTTGCAGGAAAGATTCCTTGTGGGACAGCCCTTTTCGCTCTGCAGATAGCAGAGGAAGCAGCAGCCGTTCTTCTTTTTCTGATGCTTCGGGTCCTCACAGAAGCCTTCGCTGTTATAGCTGCAGCGGATCCCGTTTTCTTCATTATACTTATCGATGATATCGCAGGCGCGGTCAAAGAGAAAAGTAACGCGCTTCCTGCGGTTCTTCAGGTTCAGGGCTGTTTCGAAATCTTTCAGTTTTTCGGTGTACACCGGGGCTGATATGCTGAATTTCGTAAAGCGCTTAAGTATGCTCCTGTATAATGGGAGCTTTTTAAGAAAGGCCCGGTATTCTTCTTCGTTATTTATCCTGATCTTCTGTTCCACTGTTTTCCTCCGGGACCGGTCTGTCCGTCCGGATTAATATATCACAGGGGATCAGGATGCTCAAGGTGGTTATGAGGATAAGGAAGTTCTATTTTTACGTTGACCTTGGTGCGATTATATTATACTATATAGAAAAGATTAATTATATTGAATTATATAGAATATATAGTTTTATATAATATTATATAGCATGTGCTGTTTTATATAGGGAGGACTGATTATGACAAAAAAGAATCCATATACCATAAGTTTTGGGAAAATTCCCAGCAGATACCTCAGTCGCACAAGTATTATAGACAGTATCATCGAAAACTTTGAAAGTGATGTTCCGGATGAACAGGTTTATAAGATCACAGGTATAAGAGGTACAGGAAAAACGGTAACACTTACGGCAATAGAAAGATATTTTTATGAAAAAAAAGATTGGATCGTAGTGGATCTTACTCCTGATAGAGATATGATAACGAAACTTGTAGCCGAGCTGTACAGCCGCGTGAAAAGCGTGACTGAATATGTAGATGCCAATCTGAATCTCACAGCGTTTGGCATAGGTGTAAATCTGTCAAAAAAAAGCCCTGTTGCCAGTATAGACTATGCACTTGAAGTACTTCTGAAAGAAATGAAAAAACGTAAGATCAGACTTTTGGTTGCTATAGATGAGGCACATAAAACTGATGGGATGGTTAATTTTATTCAGGAGTATCAGATACTTATCAGAAAAGAACTTCCCATCTTTATGATAGCGGCCGGACTTTATGAGGATATAGAAAGTCTTGAAAACACCGATGGCCTGACATTCTTTCTGCGCGCGACCAGTTATGAGATGACACCTTTAAATATCACTTATATACGTGATGATTATATGAAAACTCTGAAGATATCGTTTGAAGAGGCAGAGAAAGCAGCTTTTGTTACCAAAGGATATGCATATGCATATCAAGCTCTGGGTAAATATTTATGGGATGCCGACGGACATATGCTCAATGAGGAAGTGCTCAGGTATCTGGATGATATTCTGTGCGATAAAGTTTACCAAAAAATCTGGAGCAAATTAGCTCCGAAAGACAGATGGTTTTTGCAGTTTATTGTAAAAAAAGACAGTATGTCTGCCAGTGAACTTCTTGAGATATCGAAAGCAAGCCACAGCGAGTGGTCGGAGCCAAGAAATCGTTTAAAGGACAAAGGTATCATAGATGTAAAGACCAGAGGGGTGATCACTCTCAGACTACCAAGGTTTAGGGAATTTGTTGAAAACGTGATGTTTATTGAAGGAATCATTGATTAAATATCAAGATAGTTATAAATGTACGAATCTATTGAGATTGGAATTAACGGAGTGTGCCGTTAACAGATGGAAAACACAGAGGGTGCTGACTTGCGGATGCCGGCAGTACTGTGCTATAATATCGTGTTCCAAATCTCAGTGTGAGAGAAAACGGATATGTGTTTTTGGGTATAGAAAGGATCAGCCGGGTCAAAATGCGACACACAGGGCGGATTGCAAAGGAGAGAGGACAGAAGGCGTAACGACATGAAGAAAGGGCTTAAGAAATCACTGATTAATCTGCTGATATTGTTTCTGATCTTTT
>CACZNY010000345.1 GCA_902782655.1 uncultured Lachnospiraceae bacterium | reverse complement strand
ACACTGAAGCCGAAGGACATCTCCCTTCCGGCGAATAATGACATCATCTTCTGTACCACTACATGGTGTACAAGGAATATGGAAAAGGAATACTTACTGAAAAATCCCACAATCCTGTCGTAGACCGTAAGCTTCCATTTATCCCTGTGTGAATCAAGCCATATGGAAATAAAAGAAAGAATGAAATACCAGCAGGCCGCCATAAGCGGTATCGTAATAAGCAGGCTTACAGGTATCGGTATAATGAGCAGTATCAGAAAAAGCACGCAGGCTATGATAAAGGAGGCTTTGTTTATCAGCCTTCTTCCTCCCTTTATCAGCAGCATGCCGATCCAGAAGGACATAAGGCAGGTAATGAGGTTTATATTGTCCGATATTATGACCCAGGCATTATAGGGTGACATGAAGGGTATCTCTCTTCTTGCCACATTAAGCGCAAAAAGAGCGGTAATGATAATGGTCGCAATGACCGGGATCTTATTCATGCACCACTGCAGCAGCGGATATATAAGGTAAAGAATGATGATGGCTCCCAGAAACCACTCTCCCACCGTGTAATAATTCATTTCCCTGTACATGAAATAGCCGTCCACGCCAAGGAAGGTGAGGATCAGCTTCTTATAGCTTCCGCCCCAGTTCCACAGCCAGCCGAAGGAAATGACATTTATCATATAGCAGACAAACCAGGCTATGTAAAAGGTGGGAAAGATCGCAAGCCAGCGTTTCTTAAAGAAATCAAGGACTCCGCCCCTGCCCGCAAAGGATCCGAGCCTGTCCTGCCAGTTGTAGTAAAGCGAGCCTCCGGAGAGCATGAAAAAAAGCGAAACGAAAACCCCGCCCCAGGCTCCGTTCGCATACATCATCACATATATATGATCCCCGCCCACACCGTATTGGATAAATGAATAGCTGTAGTGAAAAAGCACTATCCAGAGAGCGGATACTGCGCGTATCAGATCAAATTCGTTTCTTCTCTCACGTTTTGCAGTCAAAGCCTGATCCGTTCATGTCAGTCGATCGTCCCTCCAAGGGCTACATGGTCACCGTCATATAATACCACGGCCTGCCCCGGCGTGACAGCCCTGACGGGCTTTTCGAAAACGACCGACACCGCATCCCTCCCTGTCTTTTTTATACTGCACCATTCGCCGGGATGTCTGTACCTTATCTTCCCGAAAAAACGCCATCCCTCTCCTGTCCCGAGCTCCTCCCCGGATACTCCCATGAAATTAACTCCATGGAAGGAAAGCTCTGATGAATATACGTCCCTGTCCTCCCCGATAACTACCTCGTTTGTATCCGGACGTATTTCTGTAACGAATACATGATGCCCCATGGCAAGATTAAGTCCCCGTCTCTGCCCTATGGTATAGTGGGTTATCCCCTTATGCTGTCCGAGGATCTTACCCTCAGAGGTTACGAAGTTTCCCGGAGGAGGGACTGCAACTTGCGGCTCTCTTTCTATGAATCCCGCATAGTCATTATCAGGTATGAAGCATATCTCCTCTGAATCCGGCTTCGAGCTTACGGGAAGATGGGCCTTTTCAGCTATTTCACGTACTGCAGGCTTCTCGTATTCCCCCAGGGGCATGAGAGTAGCCTTAAGCTGCTCCTGTGTGAGGCTGTAGAGAGCATAGGTCTGGTCCTTTGCATCTGTCGCGGATCTTGCAATGGCGTATCTTCCGTTATCCAGCTGCTTAACCCTTGCATAATGGCCTGTGGCGATGTGATCATTGCCTTCATCCACAGCCCATTTCAACAGAGATTCCCATTTCACATATCTGTTGCATATTATACAGGGATTCGGGGTATGGCCGTGAGTATACTCTTCTATGAAATCTGTGATGACCTTCCTTCGGAAGATGTCTTTGAAATTAACGACCCTGTGGGGTATGCCGATGATATCGCATACCTTCTTCGCATCATCTACGGCGCTTAAGGAACAACAGCCATCCGTCCGGGCAAGCTCATAGAGCCCCTCGTCCAGCCAGATCTGCATGGTGACTCCCGTCACCTCGTATCCCTGCTCCTTAAGCAGCAGCGCAGCGACGGAGGAATCAACTCCGCCGCTCATTGCAACTGCGACCTTCTTACTGCTCATT
>CACZNY010000344.1 GCA_902782655.1 uncultured Lachnospiraceae bacterium | reverse complement strand
CTTCAGGGATATACGATAGGTGTCAGGGATCAGGCGTTCCTCAATGTTTTCGGAGGCGGAGCCGATTGTTATATTCCCGATTTCTTCGGAGGACAGGGACTGAATATAACCTGTCTGCTTGTAGGTATCATTCTTGTGGTCATCTATGTAGCCATGGTTATAAGGGGAAGGATGGCAGCTATCAAGGCAGGGTATGATGTAGGACCATTTGCTCCCGAGGCAGTCAAGATGGTAGCGATATCTGCAGCTGTCATCTGGTTTTTCTTTGAGCTTGCAAGCTATCAGGGCATTCATACTTCTCTCATATGGATAGGACTGGTGCTTCTTGTATATGCGTATATCACTTCCAACACAACTATGGGACGTTACCTTTATGCAGTCGGAGGCAACGAGAAGGCGACAGCGCTTTCCGGTGTCGATCCCAGAAAGGTCTACTTCTTTGCGTATATTAATATGGGACTTATGTCCGGACTTGCGGGCATCCTTACCATAGCAAGAGCCACGCAGGCGCAGCCCACATTCGGACAGGGCTATGAGATGGATGCAATAGCGGCCTGCTTTATCGGAGGAGCCTCTGCCTATGGCGGCGAGGGCAATATCTTTGGAATAGTGATAGGCGCATTGCTCATGGGTGTCATAAACATGGGAATGAGTATCATGGGTGTTGAGGCAAACTATCAGAAGGTCGTTAAGGGACTGGTTGTCCTTGCGGCAATAGTCTTCGATGTTCTGTCCAGCAAGAAGAAGAAATAAGGGAGGAGGAGTCATGACAAAGAATAAAACGATAAGTGTCTTAAAGAAAAACGCAATGCTCATAGTCCTTGTCCTGGTCTACATCTTTTTCACTGTGATGACAAGCGGACAGATGTTTCAAGCTATGAACTTTAATGCACTCATTACGCAGAATGCGTATGTATATGTGCTGGCGACAGGTATGCTCATGTGCATGCTTACAGGAGGAAACATTGACCTTTCCTGCGGCTCATTTGTATGTTTCCTGGGTGCCGTAGGCGGTATATTGATGATGGTAAAACAGATAAATCCTGCGGTTTCCACAATACTTATGCTTCTGATTGGCGTAGTATACGGTGTGGTTCTGGGTTATCTTATTGCCTATGTCGATATTCCGCCGTGGATAGCGACACTTGCGGGTTACCTTGCATTCAGAGGCTGGGGAACGGCTCTGCTCAGTGCCAACAGCAGTACGGGAAGTATTTCGCTTGCGGCTCAGAAAGGTTTTCTGGCAGTATTCTCCGGAAAGGTTTTGTCCACCCCGGTGAATCAGACAAATACGGTGTGTCTTGCGGTTGGAGTTGTCGCATGCGTCATAGTTGTCGTTACTTCCCTTATGGGAAGAGCCAACAAGATAAAGAAGGGGTATGAGGCGGAATCGATCGTTTCACTGCTTGTCAAATGCATCCTGTCCTGTGCAGCGATAATGCTTTTTGCATATAAGCTCGCACATGCCGGTGGTATACCGACTGTCCTCGTTTGGGTCGTGGTGATCCTTCTTATCTATAACTTCATCACATCGAGGACTGTTATCGGCAGATACTTCTATACCATAGGCGGAAATGCCGAGGCTACAAGGCTCTCCGGTATAGATACGAGGAAGATCATGTTCTTCGCTTATCTTAATATGGCAGTGATAACAGCTATCACCACCCTTATAGTAACGGCAAGATTCCAGGCGGCGAATGCACAGGCCGGAACGAACTTTGAGATGGATGCCATAGCAGCCTGCGTAGTCGGTGGAGTTTCTGCTTACGGCGGAGCCGGAAACATATTCGGAATGGTTATCGGTGCGACTCTCATAGGCGTGATCAATCTGGGAATGTCCCTTATGGGTGTCGATGCGAACTGGCAGAAGGTAGTAAAGGGCGGAGTACTTTTGGCTGCTGTAGTATTTGATATACTTGCTGAGAAGAAGAACAGCACAAAATAATCCGACATATACAATTAACAAAGCAGATAGACCGCACACAGGTTGTGCGGTCTATTTGCTTATTATCTATATATAGGGTAAAATCTAATGGATTATGTATTGGTACAGGAATGGAGACAGGTTATGATGGATATTGGAAGCACACAGTTTTTTAAGGTTGAAACGGAGCCGGAGACGGGAGTCAGGGTAGTTCTTCAGGCCGTATATGAGGCGCTGACTGAAAAAGGATATAACCCGGTCAATCAGATAGTCGGGTATATAATGTCAGGGGATCCCACTTATATTACAAGCCATAATAATGCCCGAAGCCTTATCATGAAGGTGGAAAGGGATGAGCTGGTGGAAGAGCTGCTGACGGACTATATCAAAAATAAGAAGTGGGGCGAGACAGGCCGCGGAGACTGATCGCCGCGAAGAGGGCGGCAGGCTATGAGCGTCAGGATATTGGGGCTGGATTACGGGTCTAAGACGGTAGGAGTAGCTGTCACAGATGGACTGGGGCTTACTGCAGTGAGCCTTGAAACGATAACGCGCGAAAAAGAGAATCATCTGCGGCAAACGTATCGCCGTATAGCTGAGCTGGTTTCAGAATACGAAGCTGAAACCGTAGTAGTAGGTCTTCCTGTCAATATGGACGGAAGCGAGGGGGAGAGGGCAGCTCTTGCGAGGGAGTTTGCAAATGAGCTTACAAAGCGGATCGGAGTGCGGACTGTGATGCAGGATGAAAGGCTTTCTACGGTGGAGGCCGCTGAGCTTTTGGCTTTGACAGGCAGGAAGAGGGACAATCCAAAGGAACGCATAGATGCGGTGGCAGCCGCAATAATACTTACTGACTATCTGAATCAGAAAGAAGCATGACAAAAATAGAGTTTACGGATGATGAAAATAATACCGCCCTGTATGAAGTGATAGAAACAACCACGCTTGGCGGAAACACGTATCTTCTGGTAGCAGATACTGAGGATAATGCATATATATTAAAGGAAGAGGTATCGGACGAAGATGAAGATACTGCAGCATATACAGATAAGCTTACGGAAAATGAATACGAGGCCGTAGCAGGTGTATTCGGTAATCTTCTGGATGAGACTGATATCATTCTGGAAAAATAAGGAGTAGCAGTTTGAGAAAATCGAATAAGGAAAAGCCTCATTCAAAGCTCAGGATAATTCCGCTGGGCGGCCTGGAGCAGATCGGCCTGAATATCACAGCCTTTGAATATGAGAACTCCATTGTAGTCGTAGATTGCGGCCTGGCCTTTCCCGAGGATGATATGCTCGGGGTAGACCTTTGTATCCCTGATGTAACCTATCTTGAGGAGAATATCAGCAGGGTAAAGGGATTCGTTATAACCCATGGACATGAGGATCATATCGGAGCCCTGCCCTATGTACTTCAAAAGGTGAATGCGCCGATCTATGCGACGAAGCTTACCATGGCTTTGATAGATAAAAAGCTGGAGGAGCATGGCATACTGAAGACTGTCAAAAGAAAGGTCATTGCCCACGGACAATCGATCAATCTTGGACAGTTCCGCATAGAGTTTATAAAGACGAATCATTCCATAGTAGACGCAGCAGCGCTGGCTATATACAGTCCGGCAGGTATTGTAGTGCATACCGGAGATTTCAAGGTGGATTACACACCGGTTTACGGGGATGCAATCGATCTGCAGAGATTCGGTGAGATAGGCAAAAAGGGTGTGCTCGCCCTTATGTGTGACTCCACGAATGCGGAAAGAGAAGGCTTTACCAAGTCCGAGAAAACCATAGGGCGGATATTTGACGAGATATTCGGTGAACATACGGACAGCCGGCTTATCATCGCGACATTTGCTTCTAACGTGGACAGGGTACAGCAGATAATCAATACTGCCTGTAAATATGGCAGAAGGGTCGCCGTAGAGGGCAGATCCATGATCGATGTCATAGAGACCGCGGCAGAGCTTGGTTATATTAAAATACCGGATAATACGCTAGTGGATTTAAATGATCTGAAGAATTATCCGGACGAAAAGACGGTGATAATAACCACAGGATCTCAGGGCGAATCTATGGCGGCGTTGTCAAGAATGGCGCAGAATATTCATAAAAAGGTTACGATCAAACCGACTGACACTATCGTATTTTCATCGACACCCATTCCCGGAAATGAAAAGGCTGTGGACAGGGTGATCAATGAGCTTGAGGCAAACGGCGCAGAGGTAATATTCCAGGATGTGCATGTATCAGGGCATGCCTGCAGGGAAGAAATAAAGCTGATATATTCTCTGGTGAAGCCTAAATATGCGATCCCCGTACACGGAGAGATAAGACACAGACATGCCCAGGCGCGTATAGCGAAGGAGCTGGGATATGATGCCGATAACATACTGATGATCAACTCAGGCGATGTGCTTGAGATAGCGGATGACAGCTCAAAGCCGGTACTGGCCGGGCGTATTCATACAGATTCGGTATATGTAGACGGACTGGGAGTAGGAGACGTGGGCTCCGTGGTATTGCGCGACAGACAGAGGCTTTCAGAGGACGGGGTCGTGGTAATAGCGCTGTCCATGGAAAGAGGGACGAATCAGGTCCTTTCGGGTCCCGAGATAATATCCCGCGGCTTCGTCTATGTCAAAGAGGCAGATGAGCTGATGGAGGATGCAACAGGAGTACTGGAGCGCACCATAGAAGAGCTGCAGGGGCGCAATGTGACCGACTGGGGCAAGATAAAGCAGGCATTGAGGGAGAATCTGTCAAGCTATATCTGGCAGAGAACAAAGAGGAGGCCGATGATACTGCCGGTGATAATGGAGGTCTGATGCTTTATACAGAAGCGGATCTGGTAAGGCGCATTGATGAGTTTTCGGGAATGGTGCGCAATACGCAGGAATACAAAGACTATATGCATATGGTCGAGGTGCTTCAGAGAAAACCGGAGCTTTATGAAGAGGTGATGGTTTTCAGGAGGGATAATTATATCTTACAGCATGCACCGGAGCACGAAGATATCTACGACAGGGTTGAGGAGCTGAGAAAAAGGAATGCAGATCTTTTGGATACGCCGGAGGTTTATGATTTCCTTATGACGGAATGGACTTTTTTCCATATGATACAGACATTGTTTGACAGACTGATGAATGAAATGGATCTATAATCATGAAGATAACCACATTGATATCGGGAATCCTGAATTTCATAGTAAGAGCCGCGATAGTCGTAGTTGTAATATATGCGATAAAACAGCTTTGTATCAAATCATATGATTACGGATACAGGATCTACTCGGAGCCGCCCATGGCAGAAGGAGACGGCGTGGACGTAGTTGTAAATATTCCGATGGGAAGCTCTGTTGCCGATACCGGAAAGATCCTTAAGGAAAATGATCTGATAAGGGATGACAGATTATTCTATCTGCAGGAGCTGCTCTCTGATTATCACGGAAAGCTTGAGCCCGGAACATATACTCTGAATACGGCCATGACGGCAGAGCAGATGCTGGCTGAGATGTCACCGGGCGAGTCGGAAGAGACGACTGAGGAGGCAGCAGGAGCAGATGCCAGTTAGTTATGGACAGCGAGCGGGTTTCTGAGTTTATAAAGCAATATATTCCCGCCGGAGAGTCCGGTCTGCAGAAGCTCAGGGACACTGCCGAAGGAAATAACGTACCTGTGATCCGCAGAGAAACAGAGAGGTTTCTTCAGACCGTTATCATGCTCATAAGGCCGCGGCGGATCCTGGAGCTTGGCACGGCAACAGGGTATTCTGCAATATTTATGTCAAAGGCTGCAGAGGAGCTGGAAGTGATCGATACCATAGAAGACTGGAAGCCCCGGATATCGGAGGCGGCTGCAAATATTGAGAAGGCCGGTCTGAGAGAAAAGATCAATCTGATAGAAGGGGATGCCCTGGAGGTAATGAAAAAACTTAAAGAGGCCTATGATCTGGTCTTTATCGATGCGGCTAAGGGTCAGTACCCTGATTACCTGCAGGAAGCGGTGAGGCTTACCCATAAAGGATCGGTGATACTTGCAGACAATATACTTCAGGGTGGAGAGATACTGGAATCCAGGTTTTCCGTAGAGAGGAGGGATCGGACCATACATAAGAGGCTCAGGGAATATCTGGACAGGGTATCTATGGATAAAAGGCTTGTGACATCAATAGTCCCCATAGGGGATGGATTGACTTTTTCGGTGAGATGCGAATGAAGCGGCCGGAGCTTCTTTGCCCCGCTAAGGGCATAGATGAATTAAAGACAGCTGTTGTATATGGGGCTGATGCCGTATATATCGGAGGCGAAGCCTTCTCTCTAAGAGCTAAGGCGAAGAATTTCACTAATGAGGAAATGGCTGACGGCATAAGGTTTGCACACGAAAGAGGTGTTAAGGTATATGTTACCGCCAATATCCTGGCTCATAACAGCGATATTGAGGAGGCACGCCGTTATTTTAATGAATTAAAGCATTTGGGGCCGGATGCGTTTATCATATCTGATCCGGGGATCTTCAGGGCAGCGAAACAGGTGTGCCCGGAGATCGATATTCATATATCGACACAGGCAAACAACACAAATTACGGTACCTTTTGCTTTTGGTCGGATCTGGGCGCTGCACGGGTAGTGGCTGCCAGAGAGCTTTCGATAAAGGAACTGGAGGATATAAGGAAAAGGATACCCTCTTCAATGGAAATAGAGTGTTTTGTCCATGGGGCAATGTGCATATCCTATTCCGGAAGGTGTCTTCTGTCCAATGTCCTTGCGGGAAGGGATGCGAACCGGGGGGAATGCACCCATCCCTGCAGATGGAAATATGTGCTGGAAGAAGAGACGAGACCCGGGGAGTATTTTCCCGTCTTTGAAAATGAACGCGGCACCTACATCATGAACAGCAGGGATCTTTGCATGATAGAGCATATCCCTGAGCTTATAGGAGCCGGGATAGACTCCCTAAAGATAGAAGGCAGGATGAAAAATGCGTTGTATGTGGCATGTGTGGCGCGGACATACAGGATAGCGATAGATGACTATCTGGAATCACCTGAAAAATATAAAGACAGGCTTGAGTGGTACAAAGAAGAGATCGGCAAGTGTACCACAAGAACCTTCACCACCGGATTTTATTTTGGCAAGCCCGGAGCCGATGAGCAGATATATGACAGCAGCACCTATGTTACCGAGTATGTTTATCTGGGCAGGGCGGAATCGGTGTCAAAGGACGGATCTTTTTCGCTGAGCCAGAAAAATAAGTTCTCCGTCGGTGAAGACATAGAGCTTATGAAGAAGAATGGGGACAATATCCAGTGCACCGTGGAATCAATAACAGATGAAAGCGGTGACAGTATTGAAAGCGTGCCTCATCCGGGACAAAGGGTAAGAGTCAGGCTGAGTGCTTTTCCCGAGGAGCAGGATATACTCAGAAGAAGAACGAATACTGAAGGATGAAATAATGAGTTTGCTAAGCGTTATAGTGCCTTGTTATAACGAACAGGAGGCCATCCCCTTCTTTTACGAAGCGATCACAAAGACCGCATCGGAAATGAAGGAAAGATGGCATGATATTGAGTTTGAATTTCTTTTTATTGATGATGGCAGCAACGATGACACTCTTAATACGGTAAAAAAGCTGCGTGAAAAGGACAGCAGGGTACGCTTTGTATCCTTCAGCCGCAATTTCGGTAAGGAATCAGCCATCTATGCCGGACTGAAAAACGCCCGGGGTGACTATGCCGTAACGATGGATGCCGATATGCAGGATCCTCCTGCCCTGCTGCCGGAAATGTACAAGGCTGTAAGGGAAGAAAGCTACGATTCGGCGGCTACAAGACGGGTTACAAGACACGGTGAGCCCGTGATACGGTCTTTTTTTGCACGCAGGTTCTACAGACTGATAAACCGTATGAGCTCCGCGGATATAGTAGACGGAGCAAGGGACTATCGTATAATGACCAGGCGTATGGTGGATGCGATAGTCGAAATGCAGGAATATAACCGCTTTACCAAGGGGATATACGGCTGGATAGGATTTAACACAAAATGGATAGCTTTTGAAAACGTGGAAAGGGTTGCAGGAGAGACCAAATGGTCATTTTGGAAGCTTTTCGGCTATGCCATGGAAGGTATCATAGGATTTTCCACCATACCGTTGTCCATGGCTACCTGGTTCGGCATTCTCATGTCCATGGTTTCTTTTCTGGGGATACTCTTTATCATCATCAAAAAAATTGTATTTGGAGATCCTACCAGCGGATGGTCATCAATGGTATGTATCATATTGCTGGTTGCGGGTATACAGCTTTTCTGCATGGGGATCATAGGTCAATATCTGGCTAAGACCTATCTGGAGACAAAGCGAAGACCCATATATATTGCAAAGAGCACATCAGAGGATGATGCAGAGAGGGAGAATGGATGAAACTAATCATACAGATACCCTGCTATAACGAAGCCAGCACGCTGACCATAGCTCTGGATGCCCTTCCGAAGCATATAGATGGTATAGACGAGATAGAGTACCTTATCATTAATGACGGCAGCAGGGATGATACCGTTCAGGTCGCAAAGGACTGGGGTGTGAACTATGTGGTAAGCTTTCCCGAAAACAAAGGTCTGGCCAAGGGCTTCATGGCGGGGATAGATGCCTGTATCAGAAACGGTGCGGATATAATAGTAAATACCGATGCGGATAATCAGTATTGCGGTGACGATATAGAGAAGCTTGTACGGCCTATCCTTGAGGAAAAAGCTGAGATAGTTATAGGGGAACGGCCGATCGATAGTATTGAAGACTTTTCGCCGCTGAAAAAAAAGCTTCAGCATTTGGGCAGCTTTGTTGTACGTATAGCTTCCGCGACCGACATACCGGACGCTCCGTCCGGATTCAGAGCCTTTTCAAAGGATGCGGCCATGCATCTGAATGTAGTGAATCAGTATACTTATACCCTTGAGACTATCGTTCAGGCCGGCAGAAACCGTATGGCAATTACATCCGTGCCCATACGCACCAATCCTGAGCTGAGAAAATCACGTCTATTCCACAGCATGGGAAGTTATATTAAGAAATCCATGCTTACGATAATAAGAGCATTCCTGATGTACAGGCCGCTCACTTTTTTCAGCATATGCGGACTTATACCGTTTGCCCTTGGAACCGTATATATCATAAGGTTTCTGGTATTCTTTGCCAGAGGCAACGGCGCAGGACATACACAGTCGCTTGTCTTTGCGACCATGCTGATAATCATAGGATTCATGACCTTCATACTTGGACTGCAGGCTGATATCATAGCGGCCAACCGAAAGATACTGGAGGATGTCCAATACCGCATCAGGCGTATGGAAGCGGATAACAGCGCGGCACTCCGCAAGGAGAAAGAGGATGACAAGAGCGGAGGCGCAAAACGGAAATAAAATGGCCGGTGATGACAGGAATAAAAAAAAGATCGTTCTGATCGGTCCCGTTTATCCATTTAAGGGAGGAATAAGTCACTACACGGGACTGCTCTGCCGGGCATTAAGAGAAAGATATGACGTGGCGATGATATCCTATTCCATGCAATATCCCAAAATCCTTTTCCGCAAGGAACAAAGGGATTACAGTAATGACAGCTTCAAGGTAGAGGATACGGAATTCATCCTTAATACTGCAAGCGTAAAAAGCATTAGAGAAACAGCAGAGCATATCAATGACATGGAGCCGGAGCTTATTGTCATGCAGTGGTGGCATCCCTATTTTGCGCCATGCTGCCGCATCCTGACAAAAAGACTGAAGTCAAAGGTTCTTTTCATATGCCATAATGTATTTCCGCATGAAAGATTTCCGTTTGACCGTCTGCTCACCAAATGGGCATTGAAAAAAGGGGATTATTTCATATTGCATTCCTCGAAGGAGGCAGGTGAGCTCCTGTCGATAGTAAAGGAGGCAAGATACAGGGTAAATATGCATCCTACATACAGTGAGTTCAAGCGGGTGGAGACAGACAGCGGGGCAGTTCCTGTTGACCAGGCATCGGTGCTTCTGTTTTTTGGATTTGTCAGACCCTATAAGGGATTGAAGATATTGATAGAGGCTATGCAGTCAATACCTGAGATAGTACATCTTAATATAGTCGGAGATTTTGCGGGAGCCAGGGATGAATATGATCAGCTGATAGAGAAGTTTCATCTCTCCGAAAGGATATCAGTACGTGACGGATACGTTCCGGACAGGGAGGTCGGAGAGTATTTTGAGAGATGTGATGCAGTAGTTCTTCCCTATCTGGATGCTACCCAGTCGGGAATAGCACAGATTGCTTTCGGATTTGAGAAGCCGGTGATAGCGACAAGGGTAGGTGGACTGCCCGAGGTGGTTAAGGATCAGGAAACGGGAGTATTGTGTGAAGCAGGAAGTCCTGATTCCCTGAGAGAGGCTATACAGAGATTTTTTGAGCTGAAAAAGACGGTCGATTTTGCAGAGAATATAAGGAAAGACGCTCCGAGATTTTCATGGGAGCATATGGTTGATACGATCGCGGAGCTTACAGAATAGCCGGATAATGTTAGCGGCCGGCCATTGATCGCTTGACCACAGGGACAGCTTCGCCTCGCCGGAGCGGCTAAGTGCGGATCTGGTCAGTAAACGGCAGTTCCTTAGCTCGGGAATACCCCGCTAAGCTTTCAAAGTGAAAAAGGCAGATTACGGATGAGGATGAGACTGATAAAAAGAAAAATGGCGGAGAGTGCCTCCGCATTATACCGTTTCTGGATCTGGCCCTGGATCAGACTCGCAAAGGAGCTTAAGACAAAAAGCATTATGCGGCAGCGCTCCTATATACCGGGCACAAGGCTCGAGGGCAGGAATTATATAGGGAAGGACGCGGTAATCAAAAACTGTACCGTGGGCTACGGCTCATACGCCCAAAGCGGCTGCGATATAACGGATGCAGATATAGGAAGATATACGAGCATAGGAAGTGATGTTAAGACAGTGATAGGATCACACCCGATGAAAAAACAGGTGTCGCTTCATCCTGCGTTTTATACAGCAGCGGAGGTTCCGGGGTTTTCATATGTGAGCGGAAGTAAGGCAGGATCCGTCCAGTCACGCCGGACGAAGATAGGATCAGATGTATGGATAGGCAACGGTGTGCGTATAATGGGAGGAGTGAAGATAGGAGACGGAGCGGTATTGGGAGCCGGAGCCCTTGTTACAAAGGACATACCTCCATTTTCCGTTAATGTGGGAGTACCTGCAAAGACAATAAAGTACCGGTTTACCGAAGAGCAGATAAAAAAGCTTCTTAAATCGAGATGGTGGGAAAAGGATGAAGGCTGGATCAGAGCCCATATAGACAGGTTTTCGGATGTGGAGGAATTTCTGAAATGAAATCCGGCCTGACAGTCGTAGTACCCAATTACAATAAAGCCGGTTATCTGCCAAAATGCATAGAAAGCATAGAGGGGCAGACTCTGAGACCTGATGCAGTCATAATAGTCGATGATGGCTCTACCGATGATTCCGGAAGTATTATAGACAGGCTTACAAAGCGCTATCCCAATGTCCGGGCATTCTACAAGGCGGAAAATTCCGGTGTGAGCAATACGAGAAACATCGGGCTCTCTCTGACAGATACGGAATTTGTGACCTTTATAGATGCTGACGATCACTACTGCAACAAGAGAAAACTTGAGCTTGAGATGTCATTGTTAAAGGAGAGGGGCGGGGATGCTATAGCTTATTCCGTTACCTGTTTCATTACACCTGAGGGCAGGCGCATCATGAAAAAGAAAAAGGCGTCATATTATCTGAACGGGAATGTATATGATGATCTGCTCATAACCAGGAAATGGGACTCGGTCATGAGAGACTACGTTATAAGGACCGAGACGCTTAAGGAGGCGGGAGGCTATAATGAAAAAAGAAGCCTTTTCGAGGATTATGAACTCCTTCTGATACTGGCCAGAGATCACGAGTTCTACTGCACGGGAGAGTACGGCACCGTGTACACGGAGGGGGCGGGACTTTCCGCTGTAGACAGGAATTATCAGGTTAAGATGCAGGAAGAGATAATAGATTCTGAGCTGAAAAGACTTGATGACAGGCACAGGAAAAAGATCCTGCTAAACAGAAAACTCCTGCTGCTGAAAAGAAAGATCAGAAGCCTGATATGAGAAAGCTGATTTCGGAAATATCATACATTTTCAATAAGAAGCAAAAGAGAAATATGATTTTGCTTCTTTTTGCCATATTTATCGGAGCTGTAATGGAGCTGCTAGGGGTCTCCCTCTTTATGCCGCTGACAACGGTGGTTACGGATCCGGAAAAAACAGAAAGCAACATTTTCTTAAGATGCTTCAGGGATCTGTTTGGACTTCAGGATAAGCAGCAGATGTTTATTGGGCTGGCAGCGGCCATCATACTGATATATATTTTGAAGAATATATATCTCAGTCTTATGTATTATTGCCTTTACGGTTTTATATATCATAATCAGCTTAAGGTCGAATCACGACTCATTGACTGCTACTTAAAAAAGCCATATATCTATCATCTTGATCACAACACCTCGGATATGATAAGGAATATTATGCTTGACAGCGAGAGGCTGTTCCAGCTTATACTTCAGTTCCTCAGTCTGATCTCCGAGCTTCTGCTGTCGGCTCTGCTCGTGGCATATCTGCTCATACAGGATCCTGTAATGACGGTTTCCATTGCTGTGGTCCTTATGCTGAGCGTAGGCGTATATATGGCACTGACCAGGAAAAAGGCTAATCGTTACGGACAGATCAATCAGGAATATGACGGAAGGATGCATCAGGCTATAGAAGAGGCACTCGGCGCGGTAAAGGACATCAAGATACTTCACCGGGAAAAGTACTTCGTCGATAAATTTACTTATGGCGGAGAACAGAAAATGGATGCCCTCATACATACCAATTTCTTTGGGGCGGTTCCCAAATATCTGATCGAGATGGTCTGTATGGCGGGTATACTTGCAGTGATGATAGCCAAGGTTCTGGGTGGTACTGACATGAATTCGCTTGTGCCTGAGCTGGCCGCATTTGCAGTTGCCGCATTTAAGCTGCTCCCCTCCGTGGGAAAGATAGCCAATTATTTTAACGGGATATCATTCCTCATGCCATCCATAGATCTCATCTATCATGATCTGAAAGAGACGGAGGATATGCTGGAGGTAGAATATAAAGATGAAAGCGATGCGCCTGATATTGAGGGTGCAGGTGCCATAGAGCTTAAGGATGTGAGCTTTGCATATCCTGATACCGATCATGATGTGCTGCAGGATGTTTCGCTTGAGCTGCCTGTCGGCTGCTCTGCAGGACTTATCGGGACCACGGGCGCAGGTAAATCGACCCTGGCGGATGTGATATTGGGGATTTTCTTCCCCAAAAGCGGTGAGGTTCGATTCGGGGCGATGAATGTTCACGAATATCCGATGACCTGGGCAAAGAGGCTTGCTTATATTCCACAGACCATATTCCTTTCCGATGAGTCAATCAGGGAGAATATAGCCTTTGGCATAGAATCAGAAGATATAGATGATGACAAGGTCTGGGAAGCAGTAGGGGAGGCTCAGCTTACGGATTTCGTAAGATCTCTTCCTGAGGGACTTGATACGAAGGTCGGGGAGCGTGGGGTAAGGCTTTCCGGAGGGCAGAGACAGAGGATAGGGATAGCAAGGGCGCTGTACGGCGATCCTGAATTTCTGGTTCTTGACGAGGCCACCTCTGCGCTTGATTCGGATACGGAGCAGGCGGTCATGGAGGCGATCGATTCCCTGCACGGAAGGAAAACCCTTCTTATCATTGCGCATCGGCTTACGACCATAAGGAACTGTGATCTGATCTTTTCTGTAGGAGATGGCAGGGTTTCTCCGGTGGACAGAGATGTTTTTGAGAATATGATAAGGGAGCAGGCCGGCAATGAGTGAACCCATGGTTTCAGTTCTTTTTATCACATATAATCACGAGAAATATCTGAGGCAGTCCCTTGATTCTGTTATGATGCAGGAAACGGATTTTGCTTATGAGGTTGTAGTGGGCGAGGACTGCTCTACGGATTCAACCCGCAGGATCCTTTGTGAGTACCGTGACAGATATCCTGACAGGATCAGGCTTCTTTTCAGGGAAAAAAATTTCGGACGTCCCACACTCAATGTTTATGAAACCGCTATGGAATGCAGGGGGAAGTATATAGCAACCCTCGAGGGAGATGATTTTTGGACAGATCCGGCGAAGCTTCAAAAAGCAGTTGATCATCTTGAGGCTCACCCGGAGCATTCAGGCTGTGCCAATCCCTCTCTGCTTGTAGGAGAGAACGGAGAGGAGCTGGAGGATAAGTCTCCTCTAAGGCTGTATTCCTGGGATAAGGAGGAATATACGATAACAGATTACAGGGCGGATGATATCTGGCCCGGACAGACTGCCTCCATAGTGACGAGGAATTTCTGGAAGGATGGAAAATTTGACTATACGGTTATCTACAGGGCTCATGATTTTATAGATGATGCGTGGATCCTGCTGTTTTCCCTTTTGCACGGACCGATACATCATTTCGACGGGATCATGAGCTCATGGAGATATGTGGTCAGATCCGGGGGAGAGAACTGGAACTCGCTTAATGCGAAGCGGGATCAGTATATGCAGGAAACGTATTTTCACGTAGCGCAGATGTGGTGGCTTGAGCAGTACCGCCCCCTGGACAGCAGGGAGAGACAAAGGGCATGGTATGATTTTAAGCTGGGGACATCCGTTTTTGTCAAACACCCGTCGTTAAGGTCATGGAAGCTTTTTATCACTGTTCTGAGGTATGATCTTATGCATGTCCTGCTGCATCTTCCAAAGCCCGGTCTTACGGAGGATATTGGAGCCTGGCAGCCGTCGGAAATACCGAAACTAATGAAAGAGCACTGATGAGCAGGCAGTATCAGCGGTATACGGATTATGATAATACAGCAGTTTAATTCGGGTCTTGGGAACCAGATGTTTCAATATGTATTCTTCAGATCACTGATGAAGCATCACCCGGATGCAAGGATCAGGGCGGATCTTACCTGGTTTGACTGGAATGATGTGCATCAGGGATATGAATTAAAAAAGCTTTTCGGGATATCGGTTGATGAGGCTAAACCCGGAGAGATACTGGCGGCTTCCGGCCAGCTGCCGGTGACATTTCCCGCAGGCCGGTACTTTAACAGGCTGTTCCGGATATTTGACAAAGCTTATATCAGGGATCATTGTATAGATGAGATATCGCCTGATGAAATGGTGAAGCTTGATGGGAAGCGCAACCTGTACCTTACCGGCTTTTTCATTTCCGAGAAATATTACAGGGAGGATCTGGAGGACATACGAAGGATCTTCTCTTTCAGGGAGGCGGAGACAGTGACAGCCACCGCTGAAGCCCGAAGGATTCAAGCCCTGGAGTCAATATCGATTCATGTAAGGAGAGGCGATTATCTTGACCCTGTATACAAGGACAGATTCGATCTCTTAAGGGATGATTACTATAAGGCAGCCGTTTCGCGGATGAGAGAGTTTTACAGTAAGCCGCATTTTTTTATTTTCTCGGATGATAAGGATTTTATAAACGGGGCATTTGAGTGGCTTCAGGCAGATGAAAGAACTATAGTTACAGGAAACACAGGGGCCGATTCCTGGAAGGACATGTTTCTAATGAGTCTTTGCCGGGGAAATATACTGGCTAATTCTACTTTTTCGACCTGGGGAGCTCTGCTTGGAAGACCGGAAGGAAGGCATGTGGTATATCCAAGAGCGTATATTTCAGGTCAGGACAGTGAGAAAAAAACAATAGAAGGCTGGGAGAGGCTGTAAGAGCATTTTTTACCGGCAGCTGATTTCGGCCGAAAGTACAATAAACCGTCGATATCAGGGGAGGGGGATACCGTTTGAGGCGTATTTTGGCGGGTTGCCCGCAGGGCTGTCTTCGCGTCGCGGTATCAGCTGCGCACGATCTGAGTCAGATAATAACGAGCCATTATTAGAGGAGAGTAAGATGGATGACAGGATAAATGTAACCCGTTCATCTATGCCGTCACTGGATGAATATGTTGAGGAGATAAGGGGGCTTTGGGACAGCCACTGGCTGACAAACGCGGGCAAAAAGCATGAGGAGCTGAGGGGATTGCTCAGGGAATATCTGGGAGTGGAGCATCTGGAGCTTTTCACAAACGGACATATGGCTATAGAGCTTTCGTTAACAGGCCTTGGTCTGGATAAGGGGGAGGTCATAACGTCCCCGTTTACATTTGTATCCACGACTCATGCCATAGTAAGAAGCGGGCTGACACCGGTTTTCTGCGATATAGATCCACATGACTATACGATATGCCCCCAAAGTATAGAGCCGCTGATCACGGATAAGACCGTAGCCATACTGCCGATACACGTTTACGGGAATGTGTGCCATATAGAAGAGATACAGGATATAGCTGACCGGCATGGGCTGAAGGTCATATACGATGCGGCGCATGCATTCGGTGAAACCTATAAGGGACAGGGAATAGGTTCCTTTGGGGATGTGAGCATTTTCAGCTTTCATGCTACAAAGGTTTACAATACCATAGAGGGTGGAGCGGCCTGTTACCATGATCCCTGCCTTGATACAAAGCTTGCGCAGATTCGGGACTTCGGCATTGTGGATGAAGAGAAAACAGCCTATATCGGGCCAAATGCAAAGATGCATGAATTCAGTGCGGCAATGGGTATATGCAACCTGAGACATGTCGATCAGGAGATCTCAAAACGTGCAAAGGTGAGTGAGAGGTACCGTGAAAGGCTTGAGGGTAAAAAAGGAATACTGCTTAATACCATCCAAAAGGATGTGAAAACCAATCATGCGTATTTCCCGGTGATATTTCAGGAGGAGGCTTTCGGAGCTTCAAGGGATGAGGTTTTCAATGCTCTGAAGGAGCATAATATCGGAGCGAGAAAGTATTTCTATCCGTTGAATACGACGCTGGACTGTTACCGGGACAGATATGATGCAAATGAGACTCCGATAGCACTTAATATAAGCAGACAGGTTCTCACCCTTCCCATATATGCAGATCTTTCTCTTAAGGATGTGGACAGGATATGTGATGTGATACTGGAAACAGCCGGGGCATGATAGTAATTGACTAATGCTGAGGAGAAATATTATAATAGATCATTGTCTGCGATGTATTGCAGGCGTAGGGAGAGCTATCGAAGTGGTCATAACGAGCTCGACTCGAAATCGAGTTGTCGGTTTATCCCGGCACGTGGGTTCGAATCCCACGCTCTCCGCTTAGGAGGATGCTTCTGGGGGATTTAAGCTCTCAGGAGTATTTTTCTTTGACCCGGCGGGACAGGACTGCCGGGGTCATTTTTTCATTTTCGAGATAAGTCTGTCAGGCGGGCGCTGTGCTTCGATTCCTTCCCTCCACGGCGATCCAGAATTCACCATCCTTTGTATGTATGGCCACATCGGAGAACCCGGCAGAATGAAAGAGGCTGGTAAACCCGTCAATGCCCGGAACATTCATGTGATATTTTGAGATGTTTTCCCTGCAGTGAGGGGTGAGATCCGGTCTTTCATATATCTCAGACACCAGAAGGAATATCCCTTCAGGTGTCAGGACGCGCCTTACTTCCTTAAGGCTTTCTACGGGATCCGGCCAGAAATAGAAGCTCTCCACTGTCACTACCCTGTCAAAGGAGGCAGCTTTGAAAGGCAGAGCAGCAACCGATCCTGATACTATGTCCATTTGTCCGGCGGATATAAGAGCTGCATTCATTTCCTTTGATAATGCTACGGATACGTCGGAGTAGTCTACGCCTGTAAGATGACAGTCAGTTACCCGCTCAGACAGGTATCGTAGTGTGGCTCCTCCTCCGCAGCCAATGTCGAGTATACGGCTTATATTATTGTAGTCTATAAGATCCAAAGCCCAGAGGGTAAGATCGGAATGCTCTTCATTCATATAGCGGAGCATATCAGCCCCGGCTTCACCTTCAGGCTTTGCCGGATTTCCGGCATCTGTAAGTTTTCTGTTTGGAATAAGGCTCATTGTCGTCTCCTTTATCGTATAGCTTTATTATATGCTTATACCCGTCTTTGTTAAAGCTGAATGTTGGAAAGCTGTATAACTGATGTTGATTGACGGTGCCGACAGATTTTGATATATATTCAATGAAGAAATATGCTGCCTTCAAACGGTGCCGGATGCGAATGTCGCAGCTGTACAGCACTCAAAAACCGACGAAGCAAACGGCAGAAGGATAATGGTTTTGCCGTTTACTGTAAGGTGAAAAATATCTGAGGTGATATAAGGAATCTGAAT
>CACZNY010000343.1 GCA_902782655.1 uncultured Lachnospiraceae bacterium | reverse complement strand
GATCTCTTCATTCCGACGTCATGGTCGGTAAAGTGATGCCATGCCAAGATACAGTCCGGAGCTTATAGATGAAATACGATCCGCAAGCGATATCGTGGACGTCATAGGAAGTGCGGTCAAACTGAAAAGAAGCGGAGCGAATTACTTCGGCCTCTGCCCCTTCCATAATGAAAAGACAGGCTCATTCTGCGTAAGCCCGGAGCGGCAGACCTACCACTGTTTCGGCTGCGATGCAGGAGGCAACGTCATAAGCTTTGTTATGGATTATGAAAACTATAACTTCCTCGAAGCAGTAAAATATCTGGCGGACAGGGCGGGCATCGATCTTCCCGAAATGGAAGAGACCGCTGAGGAAAAGGCGGCGGCGAGCTTCAGGAGCCAGGTGATGGAATGTCTTAAGACAGCCGCGGTTTATTATTATAAAAGACTGTACAGCCAGGAGGGAAGGACAGGACTCGAGTATCTGAAAAAAAGAGGGCTGACTGATGAAACGATAAAAAACTTCGGCCTCGGCTATTCCGGAAAGGGCTTTGATGAGGCAGTATCCTACCTCAGGAAAAAAGGCTTTTCGGATAAGGTAATAGACGGCGCAGGTCTTTGCAATATATCGGAAAAGCACGGTATGACTGACAGGTTTTTCAACCGGGTAATGTTTCCGATAATGGATATCAATAACAGGGTCATCGGCTTCGGCGGCAGGGTCATGGGAGACGGACAGCCCAAATACCTTAATTCCCCGGAGACTGTTGTTTTTGACAAAAGCCACAATATGTACGGCCTGAATGTGGCAAGGCGGTCAAGGAAGCCCTACAGGATAGTATGCGAAGGCTATATGGATGTGATCTCCATGCATCAGGCAGGCTTTACAGAGGCAGTCGCGTCCCTTGGAACGGCGTTCACGTCAGGGCATGCGAACCTTCTGCGCAGATACACCAAAGACATCAGACTCACCTATGATTCAGATGAGGCCGGACAGAAGGCTGCCATGCGGGCTATCCCCATATGCCGGTCGGCAGGGCTTTCGACAAAGGTAATACATCTCGATCCGCATAAGGATCCGGATGAATTCATAAAGGCTCTCGGTACGGAGGAGTTTCAGAAAAGGATAGATGAGGCGCAGAATTCATTCTTTTTTGAGCTGGAATATATCAGGAGGTCCTTTGATATGTCAGACCCCGAAGGCAGGACAGCCTTCCAGTCCGAAGCAGCCAAAAGGCTTGCCGGGATAGAGGACGAGCTTGCAAGGGATAATTACATTTCAGCCGTGGCGTCGAAGTATTCAATAAGAGAGGATGCCCTGAGAAGGGCAGTAGCGCTGTCTGCCGAAAGGATAGGAGAGCCGCCGCCCGAAATTGCTGAGCCTCAAAGGAGGAGCAGCGGAAAAGACGGCGGAGAGGCAAAAGAAGACGGAGCCTGTAAGGCAGAGAAATACCTGCTCACCTGGATGGTAGAGGAGAGAGAGGTATATGAAGCCGTAAAGAAGTATATCTCGGTAGAGGATTTCAGCGAGGGCATGAACCGCGAGATAGCGTCCGGCATATACGAGGGTTATGAAAACGGAAGCTTTTCCATGGCGGATCTTCTTACCAGATTTGCGATGGAGGACCGGGCAAATGATGCATCGGCCGCAGTTAACAGGAAGCTTTATGACATGGATACCACGGAGGACAGGGAGAGATCTGTTACTGATCTTGTGATAAGGGTGAAGAAGGGGTCTCTCGACCGGAATAAGAACGAAGACGACGGAGCGGATCCCCTGAAAAAAGTCAGGGAGGAAAAAAAGGCTCTGGCGGAGCTTAAAAAGATAAGGATCAAGCTTTAGCCGGAAGCGCATTTACAGCTTAGAAAGCAGGGAGGAGCAGCTTTATGGAAGAAAATGAAGAAAAGATCGACGAGAAATTTGAGGAGAAGCTCAAAAGCATAGTAGAGCTTGGCCGCAAAAAAGAGAACGTTCTTGAAAACCAGGAGATAATCGATCACTTCAAAGGCGTAGAGCTTTCGGAGGATGATTATGACAGGATATGGGAAACACTTGAAAAGAACGGGATAGATATCCTGAAAATGACGCCTCCTTCCGAGGATGATATGGTGCCTGATGACGACGTGCCGCCGGAGGAGATCGAAAACGAGGAAGAGGTCGATGTGGAGAATGTCGATCTGTCTGTGCCTGACAGCGTCTCCATAGAAGATCCTGTACGCATGTACCTTAAGGAGATCGGAAAGGTACCCCTGCTTTCGGCGGAGGAAGAGGTGGCTCTTGCCCAAAGGATGGAGATCGGAGACCAGGAGGCAAAGAACAAGCTTGCAGAGGCAAACCTGAGGCTTGTGGTATCCATAGCAAAAAGATATGTGGGACGCGGCATGCTTTTCCTTGATCTGATACAGGAGGGCAATCTCGGCCTTATAAAGGCAGTGGAAAAGTTTGATTACAGAAAGGGCTACAAATTTTCGACCTATGCTACCTGGTGGATCAGACAGGCCATTACAAGAGCCATAGCAGACCAGGCACGTACCATCCGTATCCCGGTGCATATGGTGGAGACCATAAACAAGCTGATCCGCGTATCAAGACAGCTCCTGCAGGAGCTTGGCAGGGAGCCAACCCCTGAGGAGATCGCGGAAGAGATGAAAATGCCGGTGGAAAAGGTCCGTGAGATACTAAAGATATCACAGGAACCAGTATCCCTGGAGACCCCTATAGGAGAGGAGGAGGATTCCCATCTCGGAGACTTCATTCAGGATGATCAGGTGCCTGTGCCCGCAGACGCGGCAGCCTTTGAGCTCTTAAAAGAGCAGCTTAATGAGGTGCTTGATACACTGACGGAAAGAGAGCAGAAGGTCTTAAGGCTTAGATTCGGCCTTGATGACGGCAAGGCAAGGACTCTTGAGGAAGTGGGACGGCAGTTTAACGTGACCCGTGAGAGGATAAGACAGATAGAGGCGAAGGCTCTAAGGAAGCTCAGACACCCCTCAAGATCACGAAAGCTTAAGGATTATCTGGAGTAGGGCTTGCAGGAGATCACTCTTTCAAAAAGGCTCGGTGTCCTTGCTTCCATGGTGGAGCCCTGCGATACCGTGACAGATGTAGGCTGTGATCACGGTCTTCTTGCACTCTGGCTTATTGATAAGGGCATCTGCAAAAAGGCGGCAGCCTCTGATATAAACCGCGGGCCTTTGGATACTGCAAGGGCAAACGCAAAGGCTTACGGGATGCAGGCTGACAGGATAGACTTTATCCTCTCCGACGGACTGCTTGGCATAGCACCTTTCGAAAAAGGCTCCAACACCCTCGTCATAGCGGGGATGGGCGGTCTTCTGATAAAGGAGATACTGGAAAAAAGCAGGGATAAGGCAAAGCTTTATGAGCCTCTTATCCTGTCGCCGCATACGAAGCAGTACGAGCTGAGACGATATCTTACGGAAAACGGCTATATCATAACCGATGAACGCTATGTATGCGAGGATGAAAAGCTTTACGTTATGATAAAGGCCTGCCATGCAAGGGGCAGAAAGACGGAGCCTTACAGTGAAACAGAGCTGAGATTCGGAAGGTTCACCGGCAGGGCTTTAGAGGATAAGGAGACAGCGGACTTTTTTAAGGCAAGATATGAGGAGCTTAGGAGACTTGAAGGAAAAGAAGGGCTTCCGGAGGAAAGAAGGAGGATTCTTTCAGAAGAGGCCGAATGCTACAGGGAGGTACTTAGGATTTGAAGCTGAAAAATGTGACAGGCACCCTTAATGAGCTGGCGCCCATACAGTATTCTGAAAACTGGGATAATCCGGGACTCCTGATAGGAGACGAGGAGATGGAGATCTCAGGTATCTATATCGCGCTCGACGCCACAAGTGATGTGATAGAGGCTGCTCATGAGAAGAAGGCAGAGCTTATCCTTACCCATCATCCGCTTATATTCCATCCGATAAGGAGGGTATCCTCCGACAACTACGTCGGAAAAAGGGTAATGAGGATCATATCCTGCGGCATGGCTCTTTTTGCGATGCATACTGACTTTGACGTGACCTGTATGGCAAATGAAGCCGCATCAAGGCTCGATCTCATAGAGACAAAGGTTTTGGAGCCTACCTTAAGCGAGGATTTCGGGCTTGGCGCAATGGGCTATCTTAAGGAGGATCTTTCCCTTAAGGAGCTTGCAGAAAGGACGAAGCAGGCATTTGAGCTTGATAATGTATCCGTATACGGAGATCTCGATGATACCATAGTAAAGGTCGCCGTGCTTCCGGGCTCCGGCTCATCAGGGATAGATACGGCCTTCCTTGAGGGCTGCGATGTCCTTATTACCGGAGACATAGGGCATCACGACGGGACGGATGCCATCGAAAAAGGCATAAGCATAATCGATGCCGGACATTACGGTGTGGAAAAGCTTTTCACGGGATATATGAAGCAGTATATCGCAAAGACCATGCCGGAGCTTAAGGTCTTTGAGGATAACACAGTCAGAAAATTTAATGTCATATAAAGATAAAGGGGATAATTATGGGCGATACGATAAAGATAACCTGCGGAGGGAATGAATATGAATATCCTGCAGGCACCAGACTGCAGATAATAGCCAGGGATTTCCAGAAGGATTACGGCTCGGCCATAGCTCTTGCAAAGGTGGACAATAAGGAAAGAGAGCTTTTCCATATGGTTGCCGGAGACAGTGTCGTGGAATTTGAGGATCTGACCTCGATCTCCGGGCATAAGGCCTACAAAAGGTCGGCCTGCCTCCTTCTTATCAAATCCTTATACGATGTGCTGGGAGCTGAGAATATCTACAGCTTCAAGGTGGAATTTTCCATAGATGCCGCATATTACTGCAGCTTTGAGGGAAAAAATGAGCTGAGCGAAGAGGATGTATCAAGGATAAAGGCGCGGATGCAGGAGCTTGTGGATGAGGATATGCCCATACAGAAAACCTCCCATTCCCTTGACAAGGTAATAAAAATGTTCCATGACAGGGGGATGTATGATAAGGAGAAGCTTTTCAGATACAGAAGGTCGGACAAGATAAACATCTATACTCTTGGGGACTTCCAGGATTATTTCTACGGCTTTATGCTTCCAAGCTGCGGCTATATCAAATACTTTGACGTGCTCAAATATGACAGCGGGCTCATGCTGCAGCTTCCCGAAAGAAAGGCTCCCGAGACGGTGCCGCCCTTTAAAGACAGTCCAAGGCTCTTTGCCGCCATGAACGCCTCCTCCAAATGGGGAGAGATGATGGGCATCGGGACAGTGGGTGAGCTTAACGAGGCAATTTCCGACGGCAGGATGAATGAGGTCATCCTCGTACAGGAGGCTCTGATGGAGAGCAGGATAGCGGAGATAGCAAAGGACATAGTCGAAAGAGGCAATGTCCGCTTCGTGATGATAGCGGGACCCTCCTCATCCGGCAAGACCACCTTTTCCCACAGGCTTTCAATAGAGCTCAGAGCCCATGGCCTGAAGCCTCATCCTGTGGAGATAGATAATTATTTTAAGAACCGGGAGGATACTCCCAAGGATGAAAACGGAAATTATGATTTTGAGTGTCTTGAAGCCATAGATGTGGAGGGCTTCAATAAGGACATGAACGCTTTGCTTGCCGGCAGGACGGTGGAGCTTCCCAGATTCAATTTCAAAACAGGCCAAAGGGAATATAAGGGAGATTATATGACTCTTGAGGAATCCGATGTCCTTGTCTGCGAGGGTATACACGGACTTAACGACGGGCTTTCGCATTCGCTTCCGTCTGACAGTAAATACAAGATCTATATAAGCGCCCTTACCACCCTGAGCGTTGATGAGCATAACCGTGTTCCTACGACGGACGGAAGGCTTATAAGACGCATGGTCAGAGATTATTATACAAGAGGCTCTTCGATTTCAAGGACTCTGAGCATGTGGTCCTCGGTCAGGAGAGGGGAGGAAAAGTATATCTTCCCCTATCAGGAGGGGGCTGACGCCATGTTCAATTCCGCTCATATTTATGAGCTTGCAGCCCTGAAGCCTTATGTGGAGCCTCTGCTTTTCAAGGTAAGGGAGGACGATCCCGGATATCAGGAAGCGAAACGCCTGTTACAGTTTCTCCAGTATTTCCTTACCGTAGACAGCTCCGGCATCCCACAGAATTCAATAGTACGTGAATTCATAGGAGGATCGATATTCAGGGATTTTGGAGCATAGGGAAATATGTGGTAAAATCATATATCAGTAAGTGAGCCGGATGATGGCGGCATGACGGGTATCTGTCATGTCGAGGAAAGTCCGGGCTCCACAGGGCAGGATGACGGATAACGTCCGCCCGGGGTGACCCGCGGGAAAGCGCAACAGAGAGTAGACCGCTATGAAAATAGTAAGGGTGAAACGGCAGTGTAAGAGACTACCGCGTCTCTGGCAACAGGGATGGCACGGCAAGCCCCATCCGGAGCAAGATCAAGCAGGGAACCATAGGCCGGCCCGGTCTGTTCCCAGGTGGATCGCTAGAGCCGTATGGCAACATGCGGCCAAGATAGATCATCATCATCACGCAAGTGATACATAACCCGGCTTACAGGCTCACTTACAATGAAAGTTTAGCTTGGACGAGGAGTATGAGGCGAGGTATTTCGAGCTCATGCTCCACCGCCTGCTTATCATAACTAGTGTAGCGTATTTTAATTAACTACACCAAATGCTTGCCTGCTCACCTGATAGCACATTTCCAAAAGCCTCGGTGTAGCCCGCTACACCTACGTTTTT
>CACZNY010000342.1 GCA_902782655.1 uncultured Lachnospiraceae bacterium | reverse complement strand
CGGAGATCCGGCCGGTGGCTGTCCTTGCGGCTCCTGAAGAGGCAGTTTCCGGCGATGAGGTAAACGGATATGCGGAGGCTGAACTTATTGAGGAGGCCTCAGAGGAAGCGGCGGAGGCTGAGCTTAATGCCATACCTGACGGAGCAGAAAGCCCGGACGGTGCGGAGGCAGATGATGTCGTATCTGACGCCGGTGCAGGAGCCGGAAGCGTCAGCATGATATTTAAGGACGGTATGGCACAGCCCATACTTAAGGATATTTCCGTATCCAGGGATTCTTCGGGAACATCTGTTTTTAAGAACTACAGGAATACCATCAGCGGTAATGTTCAGCGTTTTACCGTGTATGTCGAGACCGATCTCGATACGGATCTGGACGGAATGGCTGATCTTGTGATGGCTGTGGTGCAGGTTCCTACGGCTGCGGTAAACGGAGATTACAAGGCGCCGGTTATCTTTGAAGCAAGCCCGTATTTCGGAGGTCAATCATCCGATATACCTGATGAACACTTCAAACCGTATGTCAAGCCCTCAGAGAATGCGATCTTTTATTACGGAAAGGATACATCTGTGTCTGAGGACATGCTCTATAAAGAGGGGACAAAACGAACTCCCTCCGGCAATATAACGACTTTGGAGCATGCGAACAGGAAAGACTACAGTAATGATGAATGGTACTATTCCTATGAGGATCATATAAAGAAAAAATTCGAAGATAAAAGCTATTTTTTTGACTGTCTTTCAAGCTATGATTATCTGCTGATAAGAGGCTTTGCCGTGGTAGAGTCTGCAGGGCTCGGAACCAGAGGCTCCGAAGGCTTTGAGACCTGCGGGAGCATGGCTGAAGCAAAGGCTTTTGCATCCGTCGTGGAGTGGATACACGGGGATCGCAAAGCATATACAGACAAAGAAAAAAATATAGAGATAAAAGCGGACTGGGCGAGTGGAAAGACTGCCATGGAGGGGGTATCATATGACGGAAGTCTGGCCTACGAGGTGGCCTCTTTAGAGCCTGCAGGTCTCGTGACCGTAGTTCCCGAGTGCGGCATTGCAAGCTGGTATGATTATTCCAATACACAGGGAGTATCCCATTACGCGCCGGATTATGACTACATTTCGTATCTGGCAAGCAGTAATGCCAGCAGATTCTATGACCTTCTTATAGATAAGTTTATCAACAAAGAGAAAATTGATACATCATCTGAGATTTATAAGCTGTATGAAAAATACTGTGATGTTCTTGGAAGCTTTAAGAGGGGGCAGGACGCTCTCAGGGGGCATTACGGTGATTTTTGGAAGAGCAGAGACTTTTTTACGGACAACAGATCACAGATAGATGTACCTGCTCTTATAGTGGCAGGACTGCAGGATTACAATGTCACGAACAAACAGGCAGAGCTTATGAGCGAGGCGTTCAAAACCGACAGGACTATCCTGCATTTAGCTGCGCACACCACGCCGGATAAAATGACGATACAGACCGGAGATGATAAGGTACGCTGGTACAAGGATCTGCTGAATCTCTGGTTCAGTCATTGGCTCTGTGATCAGGATAACGGCATAATGGAGGAGCTTCCCCCGATACTTGCCCAGAGTAATACGGACGGAGCCTTCAAGGCGTATGACGGCTGGAACGCCATAGGCTCTGATAACTGGAAGAATAAGCTCGTCATAGCTCCTGCCGACAAACTGGAGCATAAGCTGGTTTCTGCCAATACGGTGAGCGGATCAGGGACAGTGTCAGCGGCCAGTCCTCAGGAAGGAAGTGTGCAGGCGGAGCTTGAAAAGAGCAGATATTATGATATAGACGATTATTTTGAGGAGCTGGGCACGGAATATGTATCTCCCCTTGATGCCGGAGGTTATGCCGGAGCGGTATCGGAAAAGCTTATCACCTGGGCAAAGCGCGCGGATTCTGATCTTACCATAAACGGAAGCGGAGAGGTGCATGTAAGGGTCAGGACATGCAGGGTCAATAATGAGAACGGACAGCTGCCGCTGCTTGGCGCCATGCTTTATGATATCTCCGATGATTATTTTGACGCTTATGAGCTTAACGAAGAGGACGGACTTGCTACGGTGATAGTCCAGAAGGATGCGTTCAGCTATGGAGGAGATCAGGGAACTGCAGATCAGGAGGAGTATAAGACCACGCCGGTAAAGAAGCATCTTATCACAAAAGGATGTGTAAACCTTATGGATCCCGGGGCAGCTTATTATCCGGAAACATCATCTGTCAGCAAGGATGCAGTAAAAGCAGATGAATATTACGATTATACCGTTTATCTGAATCCTACCTTCTATACCGTGAAGGAGGGGCATACCCTCGTACTGTACATTTACCCTAAGGCAGACAGCATTAATTCAAATTCCGATTTTATTGTGGACAACAGCAGGAGTTTTGCCTGTGTTCCTCTCAATGAAGCCATGAAAGAGGGGACTCTGAGCTTTAATTCCGTATTTACTGCTACAGAGGAGGACGATGCCACCCTGTCCTCTGATATCATATATAATGGCGGCAGTAAAAAGATCTCCACCGTCACCACCGAGGGCTACACAAATCATTCAAATACCGATAGTGATCTTTGGGTAGGGATAGAAGATGCAGCTTTTCAGAGCGGCAGCCTTGACTGTGTATGGCAGGGCGAGGCTGTGACCCTTGATGCGGATACCATCCATGTATATGACGGTACGAAGCTTCTTACTCCCGGAGTGGATTATAAGATCTCATACCAGAACAACAAAAAAGCCACGGATCAGGCAAAGCTCATCGTTAAATTTACCGGAAACTATAAGGGGAACCAGCAGATAAGCTGTCCTATGACGATAGCAAAGGCTTCCCTTGACGAAAAGACTCATGTCGTAATAGATGACGTGACCGTCTGTGCCACCGGGAAGGCGATAAAGCCTGTGCCCGAGATGGCCTTTGCATATACCGGGATAAGCATTCCGGCGAGCCAGGTAAAGCTGAGCTATACCTCAAAAACGGATAAGAGTATAGTTTCCGCAAACTCGATAACGCTTCCCGGGGAATATACGATCAATATCGAGCCGAAAAATGCAAAAGGAAATCTTACGGACCGCGCTGAAGTCGATCTTACGGTCCTTGACGCAAAGGATACGGGAAAGCTTCTTGAGAAGGCAGATGTGGAATTCGTCGGCCATAAGAACAAAAAATATGTCTATGAGAATAAGAGCATAATACCGGAGCTTTCAGTCACTCTTAAAGGAGTAAATGACGGCAAGGCACTTAAAGAGGGCACGGATTATACGGTTAAGGCATACAGGAATAAGGAGCCGGGAACGGCCAGGCTTGTACTGACTGCGGTCTCATCAAATGCTCTCGGCATAAGGGGAAGCAGGACTGTCACCTTTACGATCACAAAGGGCCGTCAGTTTACGGATGCGAAGGACAGCGGATTTTATTTCTATGCCTATGATGCTCCCTATTGCATATCCGGCGCTGAGGGAGAGGTTTTTGTTAAGGACGGTGATACCGTACTTCAGAAGGGTATTGATTACACGGTAAGATACTCCAAAAACAAGGAGGTCACTAAAAATAATAATATGGCTCTGGCTTCCATACGGGGCAAGGGCAAGTATAAGGGGACAGTATCTGCTGAATTTATGGTCCTTCCAATGGATATCAGACGTCTTGAGGTCGTGGCTGCGGATAAATTCGGAACTGCCGAGAAGGGTTATGAGAACCCTGTGGTGACAGTGACGGATCTTAAAGGCAAAAAGCTTAAGGCAGGGCGGGATTATAAAGTGGAAGTACCTCAAATGGGCAGTTTT
>CACZNY010000341.1 GCA_902782655.1 uncultured Lachnospiraceae bacterium | reverse complement strand
TCATGGATATACAGAAGATCACCCATATCGATCTTCGGAAGCAGACGGTCTATCGCAAACTTGTCATTATTCTCACAGAGGGAGCCCGTCACATCATAGCGGTGCTCATCGGGAGCCTCCTCCTTGCCGAGTACCGTGATATGGTGGTAGGCGCCGTACATTGCGGGTCGCATAAGATTAGCCGCGCAGGCATCCACCCCTATGTATTCCTTGTAGATATGCTTCTCATGTATGGCTCTCGTCACAAGCGCTCCGTAGGGTCCCATCATGAAACGGCCCATTTCCGTATATATCTTCACATCTCCCATGCCGGCGGGAACGAGGATCTTTTCATATTCCTTCCTGACTCCCTCACCTATGATATCTATATGGTTGGGCTCCTGATCCGGTCTGTAGGGTATGCCTACTCCCCCGGAAAGATTGATGAAATCTATCTCCACCTGACACTTTTTCCGAAGCTCCGAAGCAAGCTCAAAGAGCTGCCCTGCAAGGGTCGGATAATAGTCATCCGTCATTGTGCTGCTCGCAAGGAAAGCATGTATGCCGAAATGCTTCACGCCGTGCGCTTTGAGCATTCTGAAGGCTTCCGTCATCTGCTCCCCCGTCATCCCGTATTTGCTGTCTCCGGGATTGTCCATGATGTCATTTGATATAGAGAAGGTTCCTCCGGGATTGTATCTGCAGCACACTGTTTCCGGAAACTCACCGACATGCTCAAGATAATAAGGCAGGAGAGTGATGTCATCGAAATTGATCAGAGCGCCGATCTTTGCCGCATAGGCAAACTCCTCAGCCGGGGTGTCGTTTGAGGAAAACATTATCTCCTCTCCGGTAAAGCCTGCCGCATATGCCATCTTAAGCTCAGCCATTGAGGAGCAGTCGCAGCCGAAGCCGTAGTCCTTGAATATCTTCAGTATGAAGGGATTCGGGGTGGCCTTTACAGCGAAATACTCCCTGAAGCCCTTATTCCATGAGAAGGCATCGACTACTTCCTTTGCGTTCCTCCTTATGCCCGCTTCATCATACACATGAAACGGTGTGCCGTATTCTGCAGCTATCTCCTCTGCCTTGTCTCTTGTAAGAAATGGGATCTTTTTCATTTTTTCCTCCTGAATCATACCTGCTGTGTTCCTTTGGTAAAAGGATGTATCCTGTTTCACTTTCCCGGGCGCTGAAACGCATGGCGTTTCAAAACGCGCCGTAGTAACGACTCGGGTTACGTTATTATCTGCTTCACTTCCCCGGGCGCTGAAACGCATGGCGTTTCAAAACGCGCCGTAGAAACGTCCACTGGACGTTTCTACCAAATGATCCCCTCCGCCCCGTGGGCTTCAAGGAATTTATTGCACTTCGAGAAATGCCTGCAGCCGAAAAATCCGTTGTAGGCTGACAGCGGGCTCGGATGAGCCGCTTCGAGCACAAGATGCTCCGGATTACGGATAAGCTCCTTTTTGTCCCTGGCATTCCTCCCCCAGAGTAGGAATACTATGGGACGGTCCTGTCCGTCCACTGCCCTTATTATCGCATCGGTAAACTGCTCCCAGCCCTTTCCCTTATGGGAATTTGCCTGATGAGCCCTCACCGTGAGCACGGCATTGAGAAGAAGCACTCCCTGCCTGGCCCATCTCGTAAGATCGCCTGTCTCCGGTATACGCTCCCCTATATCCTCATGGATCTCCTTATATATATTCTTCAATGACGGAGGGATCTCCACTCCCTCCGGTACGGAAAAAGACATGCCCATTGCCTGTCCCGGCTCATGATAGGGATCCTGTCCCAGGATCACCACCCTCACCGACTCCAGCGGGGTCAGATGCAGGGCTGTAAAAAGCTTGTCAGACGGCGGATATATGGTCTTAGAAGCATATTCCTGCCGGATGAATTTATAAAGCTCCCTGTAATAGTCCTTATGAAACTCCGCAGCAAGCGCTTCCGCCCAGGCTCCCTCTAATGCCGCCATCTCACCGGTATCCCTTCTTTGGCCAGATACTCCTTGACCTCTCCTATGGCAAGCTCCCTGTAATGGAATAAGGAAGCCGCGAGTGCAGCCTCCGCGTGTCCCTCGGTAAAAGCTTCTTTGAAATCTTTGAGGCTTCCCGCCCCTCCGGAGGCTATCACAGGCACATTCACAGCGTCTGCTATAGTCCTTGTAAGCTCTGTATCATAGCCTGCCTTTGTGCCGTCGGCATCCATTGAGGTCAGCAGTATCTCCCCTGCTCCCAGCTCCACTGCCTTCACTGCCCATTTCACGGCATCCATCTCCATATCCACCCGTCCGCCATTCTTGTATACGGTCCAGCCGGAGCCGTCCTCCCTGCGTTTTGCATCTATGGCCAGCACTACGCATTGCGAGCCGAATTTTTCCGCTGCCTCGGAGATAAGCTCCGGATTCATTATGGCAGCGCTGTTCACCGACACCTTGTCCGCACCTTCTCTCAGCACAGCCCTGAAATCCTCTACAGTCCTTATTCCTCCTCCCACGGTAAACGGAATAAAAACCTGCTCCGCAACCCGTCGCACCAGCTCCACGACGGTGGCTCTGTGATCAGAGGAAGCCGTGATATCAAGGAATACGAGCTCGTCAGCGCCTTCCTTATCATAGGCTCTGGCGATCTCCACGGGATCTCCGGCGTCCTGTAGGGAGACAAAGTTCACTCCCTTTACGACCCTTCCGTTATTTACATCAAGACAGGGGATTATCCTTTTAGTGTACATTCAAGAAATTCTCCAAAATCTTAAGGCCGGTATCCGATGATTTCTCCGGATGAAACTGGCAGGCAAAGACATTGCCTGACTCCACCGACGCATCAACCGTGACTCCGTAATCTATGGATGCCTTTACCATGCTCTTGTCCGCGGCATCCAGATAGTAGGAATGGACAAAATAGACAAAGCTTTCATCCTCAATGCCCTTAAAGAGCCTGCCGTCATTTTGAAGCTTCAATGAGTTCCAGCCGATATCAGGCACCTTAAGTCCCTTATCCTCCGGAAGCCTGCGTATGCTTCCCTTCAGTATGGAAAG
>CACZNY010000340.1 GCA_902782655.1 uncultured Lachnospiraceae bacterium | reverse complement strand
GTATGTTTCAAAGAAGAGATTCACTATATCGCCTTTCGTGTGGAATTCCTCATATTCGATATGATGCTCTTTGGCCAGTGCCTTTGCTGCCTCATCATCTGCTATCTGATCGAAGTCCACATCCGCATATTTCTTTATGCAGTCATTCATCGTCATTTTCTCGAAGGGCTTTCCGAAATCAAGCTCCACTTCACCGTACTTGAATTTCGTTGAACCGCAGACCTTCTCGGCCAGATACCTGAACATGGACTCTGTGAGTTCCATCATGCCGTAATAATCAGTATATGCCTGATACAGCTCCATAAGGGTAAACTCTGGATTATGCCTTGTATCCACCCCTTCATTTCTGAAGACGCGGCCGATCTCATAAACTCTCTCCAGGCCGCCTACTATAAGTCTCTTCAGATAAAGCTCCAAGGATATTCGAAGCTTCACATCCTCATCCAGTGCGTTGTAATGTGTCTCAAAAGGCCGTGCCGCTGCCCCGCCCGCATTCGATACGAGCATAGGTGTCTCGACCTCTATGAAATCTCTTCCGTCAAGGAAATTCCGGATCTCTTTTATTATCTGTGACCTCTTCAGGAAGGTTTCTTTTGATTCTTCACTCATTATGAGATCAAGATATCTCTGACGATACCTTGTATCCGTATCCGTAAGGCCATGGAATTTCTCAGGCAAAGGCTTCAATGCCTTTGTGAGCAGGGTAAGCTTTGCTGCATGTACGGATATCTCACCTGCCTGGGTTCTGAAGACTTCCCCTTCGACTCCGATGATATCGCCGACATCCATATATTTCTTGAAGTCGTCGTACTCTGCCTCTCCGACAGTATCACGCGCCACATATATCTGAATCTTTCCGGAACGATCCATGCAGTTACAAAATGATGCCTTGCCCATCTTGCGCTTGAACATCATCCTTCCTGCAACCCGCACAGTTTTTCCTTCGAGTGAGTCAAACCCGTCCTTAATCTCCTGTGCATGATTTGTCACATCATATTTAGTTATCTGGAAGGGATCTCTTCCTTCCTTTTGTAATATCGAAAGCTTGTCCCGTTTTACGGCGAGTATATCTTCCTGCGGCATGCACTCCTCCAATCAGGTCACTTATTCATTTGACACAGCCAGTATCTTATATTTAAGCAGTCCTGCTTTTGTCTCGACCTTAACCGTATCGCCTTTCTTGTGACCGAGTATGGCCCTTCCTACCGGTGATTCATTCGAAAGCTTATACTTAAGGCTATTTGCCTCAGCAGCTCCCACTATCTTATATTCCATTTCATCCTTAAATTCCATATCCATGAGTTTGACCTTGCTGCCCATGCCTATCCTGCCCTTTTCATTGACGTCCTGGGATACTACCACGGCATATTTCAGCATGTGCTTTATCTTCTCTATACGACCGTGGATCTCAGACTGTTCGTTCTTTGCGGCATCGTACTCAGCATTTTCAGACAGGTCTCCCTGTTCCCTTGCTTCACTGAGCTTGTCGGCTATCTCTTTCATTTTGACATTGACTAACTCATCAAGCTCTGCCTCAAGTTCATCATGACCTTCCTGAGTCATCTCATAACGTTTGATCTGTGCATCATCTCCCATTATCTTTACTCCTTATATTTAAAACTTAATTCGTCCTACAGCATATGATCATCTCATTCACAGCCGTAGAATAAGGACAAGACATTGTATACTATTCAAATTTCAAAGTCAAATATGCGGTATTGCTACTCTCTTCTTTTGGTAGTAAAGTTTTATCAGGGTATATCAAGGGTTCAGCTACTTTATTTTTCAGGAGGAAAAGCATGCCTGTAGTAGAAGCTTATATTATGCCACATCCGCCCATAGCCGTACCGGAAGTGGGAGGGGGAGAAGAACGAAAGATCCAAAGCACATTGGATGCTTTTGACAGCATCGCAAGGAGGATCGCTGATATCCGTCCGGACACTATCATCGTAATCTCCCCTCATGCGACAATGTACGCCGATTATTTCCATATCTCACCCGGGATCAGAGCTCGGGGCGATCTCGGAGGGTTTAACGCAGAACAGGTTTCTTTCGATATGGAATACGATACGGATCTCGTACAGGATATAGTCGATGCCGCAGAGCTTGCCGGTATCCCTGCCGGTACTGATGGAGAACGTGATCCCCGTCTTGATCATGGAGTAATGGTTCCTCTATACTTTGTAAATAAACGATATACTGGATATAAGCTTGTACGGATAGGTCTGTCAGGTTTCTCCCTGGATGTCCATAAAAGCCTGGGAAGAGTTATAGACAGCGTCGCAAAAAAGACAGATAAAAAGATAGTAGTGATCGCCAGCGGAGATCTTTCCCATTGTCAGAAAAAAGACGGTCCATACGGGTATAGGCCTGAGGGGCCTGAATATGACAGTAAGCTTATGGATGTCCTGAACAGGTGCGCTCTGTCCGAGCTGACCCGTTTCAGTGATGATCTGCTTGACCAAAGCCAGGAATGCGGCCACAGATCTTTTGTGATAATGAGCGGCATCCTCTATTCCCACAAAGTCACGAGCGAAGTTCTTTCTCATGAGGCTACTTTCGGTGTAGGCTATGGCCTTGCAATATTCAGGATCGATGATGAGAATAAAGACACAGTAAAAAACACTGCCGGAAAGGAGAATGGCGCTATGGATGCATATGTAAAGCTTGCCAGAGATACTATATACAGTCATGTGAAGGGCGAAAAGCTTCCTGAGCTTACCGGTCTTCCTGACGAAATGATGAATAAGCGCGCAGGTGCCTTTGTTTCGGTTCATGAATTCGGGATGCTCCGAGGCTGTATCGGGACAATATCTGCAACCTGCGACAGCCTTGCTGAAGAAATTCAGGAAAATGCCATATCAGCGGTATCAAGGGATCCCAGATTTGCGCCTGTAAGAGAAGAAGAGCTTGATGACCTTGAAATAAACGTAGATATTCTGGGCGAAGCAGAGTTTATAAGCTCTCCCGAGGAGCTGGATGTAAAGCGCTACGGCGTGATAGTCACTAACGGGATGCGCCGCGGTCTCCTGCTTCCGGATCTTGATGGAGTAGATACGGTTCAGCAGCAGATCGATATAGCAAGACGAAAGGCCGGGATTGAACCATCGGAAGAGATTTCTCTCCAGAGATTCGAGGTCATAAGGCATGTCTGAGACTTCTCTCTGTCAGGTATGTCCTAATGGCTGCTGCCTATCCCCCGGGCAGACAGGATTGTGCAAAGCAAGATATAATAAAGACGGGCACATCATTCCTGTCGGCTTCGGCATGCTCACCGCAATAGCCCTTGATCCTATTGAAAAAAAGCCTCTTTCCAACTTCATGCCGGGCAGGCACATTCTTTCTGTCGGAGGCTTCGGCTGCAATATGAGGTGCAGCTTCTGTCAAAATCATGACATCTCACAGATCGGAATAGCCGGTATTTCCAGATATGAAAGAGTGTCTCCCGGGGAGCTTTGTGACCTTGCCATGAGACTGAGCCTTTCCGATGATAATGCCGGTGTCGCCTATACCTACAATGAACCCCTGATATCATACGAGTACGTGCTGGAGAGTGCTAAGCTCATAAAAAGCGCCGGCCTTGCGAATGTATTGGTCACTAATGGCAATATTAATCAAACAATTTTATCGGAAGTCCTTCCATATATAGACGCCATGAATATTGACCTGAAGGTTTTTTCAGAAGAAGGCTACCGCAAATTGGGCGGCAATTTTGAAACCGTAAAAGCCTTTATAAGAATGGCCGCAACCACGGCTCATATCGAGCTCACCACCCTTATCGTCCCCGGACTGAATGACAGTGAGGACGAAATGGAAGAAGAAGCCTTCTGGATAGGTTCCATCGATCCGGAGATCCCTCTCCATATCACAAGATATTTCCCTCAGTTCAGGATGACGGCTCCCCCTACTGACATACAGCTCATGCATCGCCTCAGGTCGATAGCCGCTTCTCATCTGAAATACGTATACCTCGGAAATGTTTAGCCCATAATGTGCTTTACAGTTTTTTACGGATGTCTCTCAGAGAAATGTTTTTTTCATCCGCAAGTGCAGCGATATCCTCATATTCAGCCTTTTCCCTTACTACGCCGAATCCTTCCGATCGCTTGACCCTTACCCTGCCATACTCGGTGTCCCTGTATTCTTCTTTTCTGTCAAGTATATATCTTCTATATTCTGTCTCCCTGAGACCTATAGTAGTAGTGTACTTGAAAACGGTGCGGATAATATTCTCCTTATCCTTCGGATCACACAAGACCTCAAGCATTATGCCTGGTCTTGATTTTTTCATGCCCACAGGTATTGTATATACCTCTTTGGCTCCCGCCTCATAGAGTTTCTCTGTTGCAAAACCAAGTTCTTCTCCCGTCATATCATCTATATTGCAGGCAAGCCCGACTGTCTTATCCCCGTTATCATCTTTGTCATCACCCATTATAACCCTGAGACAGTTTGCAGTGGGAAAATCCCTGGTTCCCATACCGTAGCCAATATTATCAGTCTTTATCACGGGCATAGGCCCGAAGTCATCAACATAGTACCTCAGCAGCGCTGCTCCGGTGGGAGTGCACAGCTCTCCCTTAAGCTCAGTGCTGTAGATAGGTATATTCCGTAGTATACAGGCAGTCGCAGGAGCCGGTACCGGCATTATCCCATGTGCGCACTTTACTGTCCCGCTGCCCACATGCACAGGCGATGCCACTATCCTGTCGGGAGATAAACGTTCCATCAGCATACATACTGCAGAAACATCCATTATGGCATCCTTCATACCGACCTCATGGAAATGAATCTCCGAAACCTTTTCTCCATGCACAATGCTTTCGGCCTCAGCTATAAGCTTATATACAGCTATAACATCCTGTTTGACCTTGTCTGTCAGGTCAAGTGATCCAATAATTCTTTCTATATCTGATATATGTGAGTGATGATGCTCATGATCGTGTTCTTTCTCATGTTTTGATGCATCCTCCCTGTCCTCGACCATTCCGCCGATGCTGACCTCCATGTGGCTTCCCGTGATCCCGCATTTACGGGTCTTTTCTCTCCTGACACTTACTCCGCCAAGACCCAGATGGTTAAGCCTGTCTATCATTTTTTCCTGCTCCTCCTCGGGAAGAAGCTCAAGGAGCGCTCCTGTAAGCATATCCCCGGCAGCACCCATTCCGCAATCAATATAAAGGATCTTCATTTCTGCCCCCTTACTTTATATGGTTAATCTGACTGGCCTGATATGCCGCGCCGTATCCGTTATCTATATTTACTACCGATACTCCGCTCGAGCATGAATTTAGCATTGACAGAAGAGCAGACAGCCCTCCAAAGCCTGCGCCATATCCGACGCTTGTCGGCACCGCTATTACCGGAGCTGCTACCAGACCTCCCACTACACTGGCAAGTGCCCCTTCCATCCCTGCAATGACTATTACAACCTTTGCAGATTCCAGTTCCGGAAGATTTGCAAGCAGCCTGTGTATCCCCGCAACTCCCGCATCATATATTTTTATAACCTCATTACCTAAAAAGACAGCTGTCTGCGCGGCTTCCTCGGCTACGGCAATATCACTCGTACCACCCGTCACTACGGCTATCTTTCCTATGCCGTCAGGCTTTTTTCCTTCACCTGCGATGCCAATTCGAGATACATCGTCGTAGGAAAAAGCTATGCCCTTGTCATCGAAAAAAGCTCTTACCGCTGAAGATTTACCCTCGTCCATACGGGTAATAAGCACCCTTTTCTGTCCATGCTCTATAAGGCTTTCCGCTATTCCGCATATCTGGCAGGCGGTCTTGCCTGCTCCGTATATCGTCTCACTTACGCCTTTTCTCTTAAGCCTTTCAAGATCCACCTTTGCATATCCCAGATCATCGTAGCTTTGCTGCCTGAGCCTGGCTACAGCTTCCTCCGGACTGAGTGTTCCATTTTTTACCTCTGATAATACCTCTTCAATCTTTTCCATCGTCTTCCCTTAATAGCTTTCACCTGCCGGGTCTGAGATCCCTATCCCAATGCAACATCAAGCGCCATCATAAGAGTAAAACCTGCAGCAAACATGACAACCCCAACATTGGAATGCTCTCCTGCTGACATCTCCGGTATCAGCTCTTCTACCACAACGTACATCATGGCACCGGCAGCAAAACTTAAAAGATACGGCATGGCAGGTATAATGAATCCGGCAGCAAGAATAGTAAGTATCGCTCCAACCGGCTCCACAGCACCTGATAAAACTCCGTCTGCAAATGCCCGTCCCCTGCTTTTACCTTCTGCGCAAAGCGGCATTGAGATGATCGCCCCCTCAGGAAAATTCTGGATCGCAATCCCTATAGCAAGAGCCAGCGCTCCCCCTCCGGTGATGGAAGTGTTCCCGGATAAAAGCCCGGCAAATACAACGCCTACCGCCATACCCTCCGGGATATTATGAAGGGTAACTGCCAGGAGCATCATGGTAGTTCTCTTTAATTCTGATCTCGGCCCCTCCGCCTTATCCGCATTCAAATGAAGATGCGGTGTGATGGAATCAAGCATCAGGAGAAAGAGTATTCCCAGCCAGAATCCCGCGCATGATGGCAGGAACGACATTTTCCCCAATCCAGCAGACTGTTCCATTGCGGGTATTATGAGGCTCCATATTGATGCTGCCACCATGACCCCACTTGCAAACCCCGTCAATGCTCTCCTGATCATATCGCTAAGATTCTTTCTCATGAAGAATACACAAGCCGACCCCAGCGCTGTTCCAAAAAAGGGTATCATTATTCCTTCCAGGACATATAATGTCATAAGCAATACCTCATGGTATAAACAATCATATCAGCATTTACCGGACATTTTCAACTGACAATTCGCTTAGGTTCGCTTGAGCAGGCACGGTGCCCGTCTGAAAGCCTTATCACGCATATAATAAACCCGCAGCCCTCTGAAATTTGAGCTGCGGGTATCTCTGAAATCCAATTATATCGATATAAAGTGACTCTGCATTTCCTTCCATTAATAAAACCTGTACCACGGGATTCCATATCTATCTTATAAAGTGCGTCGGCTGCCACTCTTCCTTCTCGGGCATTCCGTATTTTTCTTTTCCGAGAGCTATGCTTTTCATAAGGAATGACATATTTCTCGCCAGCACCCTCATGGTCTGAAGCCCCTCGAGATCCTTTTCCGCCTGGCCGGGTTCTCTGCCATGCACACTGTTCCAATACTGGCTTGATGCTACAGGCATCCCGCAGATGGTAAAGTACTTATTTAGTTCGTCAAATGTAGCAGACAAACCTCCTCTTCTTGCCACAACGACACTTGCACCCACCTTCATGGTCTTGTCAAAGTGAGTGCTGTAGAAGAGCCTGTCCAGACATGCGATAAGAGTCGCATTAGCAGATGCATAGTAAACCGGAGACGCGATGATCAGACCATCGGCTGCTTCGAATTTCGGAGCCAGCTCATTCACCACATCATCAAACACGCATCGGCCGTTCCTGGAACAGGTGCCGCAGGCAGTACATCCCCGTACATCTTTGTTTCCTATCTGTACAACCTCTGCTTCGACACCCTCCTGATCAAAGACCCTGACCATTTCATTTATCGCAACAGTTGTGTTTCCGTTAACCCTTGGACTCCCGTTAATAACCAGCACTTTCATCTCGCATCTCTCCTTATTTTTTTCCTGTTTCACAAATTAATTTATAGTATCCGGCCTCTATGGCACAATTATACCCTGCACTCATTAATCACACAAAGCAGCTGCCTTTTACCATACCGTCGGCAATCGTTTGCTTCGGAAGATATCTTGATCTTCCCATGCTTTTTCGCTAAAGCATGACTTTCTGAATGAAAAATCGGAATTTCACTCAGAAATCCCGCATTCTGCGGGACACGCCGACCGGCAAGCCGGCCGCCTGGTC
>CACZNY010000339.1 GCA_902782655.1 uncultured Lachnospiraceae bacterium | reverse complement strand
TTCATATATCGAGCATGAGAAGGAGATACTCAAGGCTCAGATAGAGAATGATCCCAAGGAGGCAGCAAAGCCCGACAAGGTCAAGGAAGGAATGATAATGGGACGTATCAACAAGGAGATGAAGGAGATCTGCCTTGTGGATCAGATATATGTCAAGGCCGAGGACGGCAAGCAGAGCGTACAGAAGTACATCGATGAGGTCGCAAAGGCAAACGGCGCAAAGATCAACATCAAGAAATTCGTCAGGTTCCAGACCGGTGAAGGTATGGAGAAGAAAGAAGAGGATTATGCGGCTGAGGTCGCTAAGCAGATAGCGGCAGCCGGAAACTGAAAAGAGGCGATCAAAATGGCAAAGAAAGACATGGACTGGGCTAATATCGGTTTCGGTTATGTAAAGACAGACAAGAGGTATGTATCTGAGTACAAGGGCGGCAAATGGGATGACGGAGTCATTACCGATGACGATACCATCACCTTAAGCGAATGTGCCTGTGTATTCCAGTATGCGCAGACGGTTTTTGAGGGACTTAAGGCCTATACCACCGAGGATGGAAGGACTGTAACCTTCAGACCTGATCTTAATGCCGAGAGAATGATGGATTCAGCAAAGAGGCTTGAAATGCCTCCTTTCCCCAAGGAAAGATTTCTCGATGCGGTAAAAAAAGTGGTAAAAGCCAACGAGGACTTCGTGCCTCCCTACGGCTCGGGGGCCACTCTTTACATAAGGCCCTTTATGTTCGGCGCAAATCCGGTTATAGGGGTGAAGCCTGCTGAGGAATATCAGTTCAGGATCTTTACGACTCCTGTAGGACCTTATTTTAAGGGAGGCGCAAAGCCCATCACTGTCAGGATAAGCGACTTTGACAGGGCTGCACCAAGAGGAACAGGTCATATCAAGGCAGGCTTAAACTATGCCATGAGCCTTCATGCCATTGTGGATGCGCATAACAACGGCTTTGCCGAGAATATTTATCTTGATCCCGGCACAAGGACAAAGATTGAGGAGACCGGGGGAGCGAACATTATCTTCATTGACGGTGACGGAAACATGGTCACTCCCGCATCCGATTCCATTCTCCCTTCCATTACAAGGCGTTCACTTATGGTAGTCGCCGAAAAATATCTTGGGATAAAGGTTACTCAAAGGGATGTCACGCTTGCCGAGGTGGAGAGCGGCGCTTTCAAAGAGTGCGGACTCTGCGGTACTGCCGCAGTGATCTCTCCCGTGGGATGTATCAATGATCATGGCAGGGAGATAAAATTCGCCTCGGGCATGGAAAAAATGGGTCCCACATTACAGAAGCTCTATGATACCCTTACCGGTATCCAGATGGGGCGTATCGAGGCTCCGGAAGGCTGGATCTACGAGATAAAATAATAGCATGACTAAAGGGAGGATAGCGCCGCAGGAGGCGTATATCCTCCTTTTTGTACGAAACGATGCCAGGCGCTGCCGTGCCTGCACGGGCACATATTTGACGTACAGCTGAGAATCGGGTAGGGTTGCTTTTCCCTGCTCGATTTATGGAATAATCAGATTGTTTTTTATGAAAAAGATCGGAAATATAAATTTCACCATTGTTTTTGCCTTAGTCGCAGTCGTCGGCATAATTGTCACGATCGCGGCTTCTCTTAACCCTTACGAAAAAGACATATCCATGATCAGGAACGGAGCCGTGGAGTATAACACAGGCTGGGAGCTTAAGAATAACAGGGTCAACACCTATGATTTCTGTAATCTTCCCTTAAACCTGAATAAGGAAGCGTATATAGACATGACCGTCCGCAAGCTGCTCGGAAGCGAGAGCAGAGACGGCGCTTATCTGATGTTTCGTACCAAGCATGCCGAGGTGCATGTTTCCGTAAACGGAAAGGAGATCTATTCCTACGGTGATATGATGTCACCTGTTTTTCCTCTTCCCGGCTCGGCATGGATATTGATCCCCCTGCATGACAGCTACGAGGGGAAATATCTTTCCATAGATCTGCACAGGATCGAGGCAAAATATGGCGGCATTATGGAGCAGGTTATCATAGGCGACAGGGGAGATATGATAGAAAGACTTCTCACCGATAATATTTTTGAGATCATCTGCTGTTTTGCCATAGGGGTTGTTTCCGTCATCATGCTGGTAGCGGCTTTTGCGGAGATCAGGATAGTGCACAGATTCAC
>CACZNY010000338.1 GCA_902782655.1 uncultured Lachnospiraceae bacterium | reverse complement strand
AGGGTGCTCTTTACTGAGGAGATGAGGAACAAGGGCTATACCATCATAGCCCCGCAGATGTCGCCCATCCATTTCGATGTACTGGAGCCTGCCATAAAGGCAGAGGGCTATAATTTCGTATTCCTTAATAACGACGGGCATGAGGCGGTGAACATCGGGCTTAAATATGTCAATAACGATGCCTGCTACCCTTCCATGATGGTGGTGGGACAGATAATGTCCGCTCTGCTCTCGGGAGAGTATGACCTTGACCGCACTGCCGTCATCATGAGCCAGACCGGCGGAGGCTGCCGCGCCACGAACTATGTGGCATTTATCAGACGGGCGCTTAAAAAGGCAGGCATGGAGCAGATACCCGTCATATCGATAAATACCGTGGGACTTGAGCCCAATCCGGGCTTCCGCCTCGGCGCGTCTTTGGCAATAAGGCTTGTATACGGCGCCGAGATAGGAGATCTTTTCATGAAGTGTCTCTACCGCATGAGACCCTATGAAAAAAAGGAAGGCTCCGCTGACAGACTGCATCGGAAGCTTCTCAGGGAGGCTCAGGATTTCCTGGCTTCGGGAAGCCTTTCATACTCGAAATACAAGAAGCTCTGCCGGAAGATAATAAAGAAGTTTGATGAGCTTCCCATACATGAGAAGCTCGTAAAGCCCAGAGTCGGTATAGTGGGTGAGATACTCGTGAAGTATATGCCTGCCGCAAATAACCATCTCGTGGAGCTTCTGGAATCGGAGGGAGCGGAGGCGGTGGTGCCGGACTTCCTTGATTTCTTCGGCTACAGCTTTTACAACCAGGTCTATAAGGGAGATTATCTCGGCCAGTCAAAGAAGGCGGAGAGACTCAATAAGTTCCTGATATGGGCGGTGAACAGGCTGAGGCGCTATCCGACAAAGCTTCTTGCTGCGTCTAAGCATTTCACTCCGCATACGAAGATAACCGATATAGCGGATATGGCAAGACCCATAGTGAGCATAGGCAATCAGACAGGCGAGGGCTGGTTCCTCACCGGAGAGATAATGGAGCTGATACATCAGGGAGTCAGTAATGTGGCATGCGTACAGCCTTTCGGCTGCCTTCCCAACCATGTGGTGGGTAAGGGCGTAATAAAGAAGGTGAGGGAGCTCCATCCGGAATCCAATATCGTAGCCATTGACTATGATCCCGGAGCCTCCGAGGTCAATCAGCTCAACCGCATCAAGCTCATGCTTTCAAGTGCGATGAATAAGCTCCCGGATTCCGTGATGGTATCATAGCGGGAGGCGCCGAAAAAAACTTTGGGACTGTCAAGGAAATAACTTGACAGTCCTTTTCTGTTCTGATATAGTATGTCTCCGGCATGGAAAAGCTTATAGAGCGGGGACTGCTGTATGATCATTACGGCGGACTCCTGAGTGAGAAAAACAGAAGGATTTACGAGGCCTGCGCCGTGGATGATATGTCGCTTGCGGAGATAGCTGATGAGATGGGGATATCAAGACAGGCCGTATCCGAGACCCTGAGGCGCATGGATGATAAGCTTCACGGGTACGAAAAGGAGCTGGGACTGATAGCTAAAAGGAGGAGTATCGAAGCCTGCCTTACTAAGCTCAGATCAGCCGTGAATGAGGAAGAGATCGACAGAGCCGGGATAATGGCCATAGCAGACAGGATAGAAGAGGTTATATAAGTGGCATTTGAGAGCCTGAGTGATAAACTTCAGAATGTATTCAAGAAGCTTCGGAGCAAGGGAACGCTTACCGAGGATGATGTAAAGGTTGCAATGAAGGAAGTGCGCATGGCGCTTCTGGAGGCCGACGTCAACTTCAAGGTCGTAAAGCAGTTTACAAAGACCGTGGAGGAGAAGGCGGTGGGAAGCGACATCATGAACGGGCTTAATCCCGGTCAGCAGGTGGTGAAGCTGGTGGATGAGGAGCTTACCTCCCTCATGGGCTCTGAAGCCTCACAGCTTACCTTTGCGCATGCACCCGATCCCACCGTGATAATGATGGCGGGACTAAACGGAGCAGGAAAGACCACGACCTGCGGGAAGCTTGCCCTTCATCTTAAGAATAAGAGCAAGAAGACCATGCTCGCAGCTCTTGACGTATACAGGCCGGCGGCCATAGAGCAGCTGAAGGTGAACGGAGCCAGGGTGAATGCGCCTGTCTTTGAGATGGGGACCGACAAAAATCCGGTGGATATCGCGGAAGCCGCTGTGGAGCAGGCGAAAAAAGAGCATTTCGATGTGGTGATCCTTGATACTGCAGGAAGACAGCAGATAGATGAGGCTTTGATGCAGGAGCTTCATGATATCAAGGAAAGGATACACGTAGACAATACTCTCCTTGTAGTGGATGCCGGAACCGGTCAGGCTGCGGTGGATGTGGCCACAGGCTTTGACAGCAAGGTAGGCATAGACGGTGTCATACTTACCAAGCTTGACGGCGATACCAGAGGAGGTGCGGCGCTTTCAGTAAAGGCTGTCACGGGCAAGCCCGTGATGTTTGCCGCAAGCGGTGAGAAGCCGCAGGATTTTGATATATTCTATCCGGACAGGATGGCAAGCAGGATCCTCGGCATGGGGGATGTGCTGTCCCTCATTGAGAAGGCGGAAGAGACCATAGATGAAGAGGATGCGAGGAAAGCCGCGGAGAGCCTGAAAAAGGGCAGATTCACCTTCAATGATTATCTTGACTCCATGAAGCAGGTGAATAAGCTGGGGGGCATGGGTTCAGTCATTTCCATGCTGGGGCTCGGAGGCAAGGGCATACCCGAGATAGATGAGACGATGCTGAAGCGGAACGAGGCCATTATCATGAGCATGACTCCCGCAGAGAGGGAGGATCCCAAGCTCCTGAATCCCAAACGGAAGAACCGTATAGCCAGAGGCTCTGGAGTGGATATAATGTACGTGAACCGGCTCGTGAAGCAGTTTGAGCAGATGAGTAAGATGATGAAGCAGATGACCGGCGGCGGGAAGAAGAGAGGCCGCTTCGGGCAGATGGCTCAGATGCAGAATCTTATGCGGCAGCTGAAGATCTGAATGACAGCATTCATGAAATGCGGGACTTAAAAATACGTGGTAAAAAAGGCTCGAAGGATCAATGCATCCTTGGACATATACTTTGAAATTGTATCAGCAATTTCGAAAAGAATATTTTAAGAACATAATTTACGGAGGAAAAAACAATGGTAAAGATCAGACTCAAAAGAATCGGAAAGAAGAAAGCTCCTTTTTACAGGATAATCGTATCTGATGCAAGAAGGACTACACAGAGCACAGCTCTTGCCGAGATCGGCACCTATGATCCCCTTAAGGAGCCGGCAGAGGTGAAGATCAATGAGGAAGAGGCACGCAGGTGGCTTTCAAATGGCGCACAGCCTACCGAAACCGTTGCAAGGCTCTTTAAGAACGCCGGGATCACGAAGTGATAACGGAGGTGTAAGCTGATGAAAGAACTGGTAGAGACGATCGCCAGAGCTCTCGTTGATAATCCTGACAAGGTGGTGGTCACCCAGGAGGAGAATGACAGGGAGATAAACGTGACCTTGAAGGTCGCCAAGGAGGACATGGGCAAGGTCATAGGCAGATCGGGACGCATAGCTAAGGCAATGAGGTCGGTAGTCAAGGCTGCGGCCGCGAAGACGGACAAGCATGTAAACGTGGATATCGCCGATGAGGAAGAAAACTGAGTTATTATCGGTAGGACAGATCACATCCACCCACGGGCTTAAAGGCGAAGTAAAGGTCTATCCCACAACGGATGATCCGGAAACCAGGTTTAAGCAGCTGAAGGAAGTGATATTAAAGACTCCCAGAGAGGAGACCCAGGCGGTCATTAAATCGGTCAGGTTCAGCAAGAACCTGGCCCTTTTGAGATTTGAGGGTATTGACGGTATAGATGCTGCCGAAAGGTACAGGGGCGCTTATGTCTGTGTGCCGAGGGATAAGGCTCAAAAGCTGGGACCCGACGAATATTACGAGGCTGACCTTATCGGCATGGAGGTAGTGTCGGATGAGGGAGAGGCTTTGGGGATACTGACAAGAGTGCTTCATACCGGAGCCAATGACGTATATGAGATAGAGCCCGGGGATGAGGGGCGCAGATCCTTTCTTATTCCGGCCATAAAGGAGTGCGTAAGGAGGGTGGATACGGAGGAGGGCATAATGACCATCCATGTCATGGAGGGGCTTCTTTCATGAGGTTCACCGTGCTGTCCATTTTCCCGGATATGGTGGATCGGGCCTTCAGGACGGGGGTCACGGGAAGAGCCGCGGGCGAAGGGCTTATAGAGCTTGATACGGTCAATATAAGGGATTACAGCACTAATTCCTACGGCTCCATAGACGGCTACAGCTACGGCGGAGGAGCCGGCATGCTGATGCAGTGCGAGCCGGTGTATCAGGCTTATGGCGAGGCTTTGAAGAGGCTTAGGGAACGCCGGAGGGAATCAGGGGAAGCTGAACCTGAAGAGCCTGTCCGTGTCATCTATATGACTCCTGTGGGAGAGGTTTTTACCCAGCGCAGGGCGGAGGAGCTGTCTAAGGAAAAGGAGCTTATCTTCCTCTGCGGCCACTATGAGGGGATAGACGAGAGAGTCATAGACGAGATCGTGACTGACCGGATATCGATAGGCGACTATGTGCTTACCGGCGGAGAGCTTTCGGCTCTGGTGGTGATGGATGCGGTGGCAAGGCTGATACCCGGAGTGCTTAAAAATGATGAGTCCGCGGAAACCGAATCCTTCAATACGGGCGGGCTTTTGGAATATCCACAGTATACGAGGCCTGATGAATGGCACGGAAGGAAGGTTCCCGACATCCTCCTTTCCGGGGATCACGGCAGGGTGGATAATTACAGGATGCATGAAATGAGACGCGTCACTCGTGAAACGAGACCCGACCTTTACATGAAGTACATGGAGGAGAGAGGGATATTCTAGTGGAGCGTATTTTAATTAGCTATACCAATGCGCTGAATGCTTGCCTGAGAGTGCATTTTCAAAAACGTAGGTGTAGCGGGCT
>CACZNY010000337.1 GCA_902782655.1 uncultured Lachnospiraceae bacterium | reverse complement strand
CTCTTCCTTCGTCCCGATCTTTTCCCCGGGCAGATACTTAATGAGCGATTCCTTAAGGGTCTGATAGCTCACGGGCTTCGTCATGTAATCAGTGAAGCCCTCCTTTATATACATCTCACGGCTTCCGGAGACCGCATTGGCTGTAAGGACTATGACAGGGGTTTTACTGTTCAGATTGTCCTGAAGCACACTCATCCTGTGCAAAGTCTCTATCCCGTCCATCTCAGGCATCATATGATCCAGATAGATGATATCGTATTTCTTCTGTCTTATAAGCTCCAGCGTCTTCATGCCGGAGTCTGCGGTATCTATCCTTATCCCGGTACGCTTCAGAAGCCTTGTGACCACCAGCAGATTATTCTCGGTATCGTCGGTCACAAGGATATCTGCCTCCGGGGCATAGAAGTTATCCTTAAGATGAGCCCCCGTATCGTGGGGTATGTATTTCTTAAAGGCCTCCGAAAGATCACCGATCTCCTCCCATTCCGTGACCTCCTGCAGGACGGCGAAGTGGAAGTTTGAGCCCTTTTCATATTCAGACTCCACCTCAAGCCCTGATCCCATGCTTTCAAGGAGCTGCTTTGTGATGGACATGCCAAGCCCCGTGCCCTTCACGGCCTTATTCCTTACCTGATCCAGCCGGTCGAAGGCGGAGAAAAGCTTTTCCATATCCTCTTCCCTGATGCCGATGCCGGTATCCTTCACCGATACCACAAGCCTTATGCTTCCCTCGTTTACCTTTTCAAAGCCCACGGTTAAGGTCAGCCCGCCATGCTCCGTGTATTTCACGGCATTTGAAAGGATATTGGTCATGCACTGCTTTATCCTGATCTCGTCACCCTTAAGCAGATGGGGCGTCTTCGGATCCACCTTCACATCAAAGGACAGCCCCTTGTCATTTGCAAGCGACATTGTCATGCTCACCACATCGTTTATGGTGGAGGTGAGCTCATATTCCACCGGAACTATATCCATCTTGCCGGCTTCGATCTTTGAGAAATCAAGGATGTCGTTGATAAGAGCCAAAAGCGTCTTTCCCGCGCTCTGTATATCCTCGGCATACTTTCCTATCTCGGGATCCTTATTTTCCATGAGGATCATCTCGTCAAAGCCCAGCACCGCATTGATAGGCGTCCTTATCTCATGGCTCATGGAAGAAAGGAAGGCGGATTTGGCATCGCTCGAAGCCTTTGCGACCTCAAGCTCATTCCTTATCCTGTCCTCCTCGCGAAGCCTCTCAAGATAATCCTCCGTATCAGCTACTGTCTTGACCAGAGCCCGGTAGAGCTCCTCTATCTCGTCCCTGCTGCGGATCTTTATGGCAGCGAGCTCCTCCGTGCCTCCTATGCTCCCGTCCCGGTCTGAAAAAGCAAACCCCTTCATGGCTTCCGACATCTTTCTTATCGGCCTTGCCACGGAAAGCTGCATATAGGCATCCGCAAGAGCCGCAGTCACCACTCCTATGGTAAATAAGATCATGCAGAGCCTCAAAGCGAATGCCAGCGCCGCCCTGGCGCTCATGCCGTCCCGTCTTTCGAAGGGATTAAAATGCATATCATCATTAAAGAGCTCATTGGAGGATACGGTATCCTCAAGCCTCTGTCCCAGTATCCCCACGGGTCGAGGCTCCCTCTCATTTCCCGGCGGGTTTTCCCCGGGCTTTTCGGGCGGCTCTTCTCCCTCAGCCCCGGCGGGCGGCTCCTCCACCTCGGGCTTTTCCGGAGGCACCTCACCCTCAGGCTTTTCCGGAGGCACTTCACCCTCATATCCTGCAGAAGGCTCCCTGCCCTGTCCTCCCGCGCCCATACTGTTCGAAGCTGAATTCTGAGATACCGCTCCCTGCGGACGCCCCGGCCTTTCATTCAGTATCGATACCAGATGTATGGCAAAGACCGCAGCCGAGATCGAAAGGATTATGGCTTCCAGTATTATGACCCTTGTGATGCGGAAGGAAAGCCTTGACATTGATTCCCCGCGCGCAGTCTCTATATCAGCTGCGATATCCGCATATCCCGAGGCCTGATCATCAAGATAATACATTCCGTTGGGGATAAGGACCTTCACCCTGTCGGGAAGGAATCTGAATAAAAGGTACAGCAGAAGCATGCTGCCCATGCTCTCGGGCAGCTCATAGGTGCAGGATCTCAGCATATCGCCCGTCATCCCCGGCGAAAAATGCCCCGACATGACAAGGCTCACCAGAAGCCCGTTCATCCCTCCGATCATCACCGCCGTAAAAAGCCCCAACAGCAGGGTTTTTATCATGCTCCTGAAAACACGGTGCCTTGTAGCAAGCGCCGTGACAAGGACTGCCATAAGATAAAGGGCTATGCGGTAGGAGGTGGTGGTATCAAAGATCGCCCTGTAAATAAAGGTAAGCAGCACCGTGATGATGCCCGGCAGATTGCCGCAGAGTCCCCCCGCAAGAAGCAGCGGAGCGCTCTCCGTGTAAAAGCCTCCCATCCTCATATCCACACTTCCGCAGAAAATACTTGCTCCGGCAGAAAGCATGGTAAAGATGACGGTAAACACCATCCTTCCTCTCCGTATCCTCTTATTCTCTTCCATCCCCGCCTCCGTGGTATTCATCAATGATTTATACATATTACCAATGTAAAAAAAAGGGGTCAAATATTAAAAACGTGGAGGGTTCCCGGGTTAAGAT
>CACZNY010000336.1 GCA_902782655.1 uncultured Lachnospiraceae bacterium | reverse complement strand
GGACAGAAGGCTTCGACCCTTGAGATAGAGGATGAAGAGGAGGAAGCCCTGATGAGGGGCTACAGCCTGCTCACGGCAAAGCCCGTAATATATGCCGCAAATGTCAGCGAGGATGATCTGGCGGATGACGGAGCCTCGAACGGATATGTCGCAAAGGTCAGGGAGTTTGCAAAAGGAGAGGGCTCCGGGGTCTATGTGCTCTGCGCAAAGATAGAAGAGGAGATTTCAGAGCTTGATGATGAGGATAAGGCCGTATTCCTTGAGGATCTCGGTCTTAAGGAATCAGGTCTTGACAAGCTGATAAAAGCCAGCTATGAGCTCCTGGGGCTCATATCCTTCCTCACCTGCGGTGAAGATGAATCAAGAGCCTGGACCATAAAGAAGGGAACAAAGGCGCCGCAGGCAGCGGGCAAGATCCATACTGATTTCGAAAGAGGCTTCATCAAGGCGGAGGTAGTGCCTTACGATACTCTTATCGAATGCGGCTCCATGAGCGCTGCGAAAGAGAAGGGGCTTGTGGGGCAGGAGGGAAAGGATTATGTCGTCAATGACGGTGACGTGGTCTTATTCAAGTTCAATGTCTGATGGATATTAACGACATCTCATTTCCGAATCTTAATATTTATCTTCACGATGTTCCGAAAGAATTCACGGTCTTTGGTTTTACTATCGCACTCTACGGCGTAGTGATAGCGGTCGGCATGATGTGCGGAGTGGCGATAGCCGTGCATGACAGAAGGAGCAGGGGGCTTCCGGAGGATCCGGTGTGGGATGCTTCGCTTATAGGCATACCCTGCGGGATCATCGGAGCGAGGATCTATTACGTCATTTTCGCCTGGGATTTCTATAAGAATAATCCGATAGAGGTCTTTAACATAAGGCATGGAGGTCTTGCCATCTACGGAGGCATACTCGGAGCCCTGCTGTCAGTATTCATATACTGCAGGGTGAAGAAGGTAGGCTTTCTCGAGCTCTGGGACTCCATAGCTCTGGGGTTTCTTATAGGACAGGCCATCGGACGCTGGGGGAATTTCTTTAACCGTGAAGTTTTCGGGGGCTATACGGATAATGTTTTAGCCATGAGGCTTCCCATAGATGCGGTGAGAGAGCGGGATATCGTGCCGGCTCTTGCTGCCACCATAGGGGAGGGAGAGAATTTCATCCAGGTGCACCCGACCTTTCTGTATGAATCCATGTGGAACCTGGCTCTTCTTATCATTCTGTATCTTTACAGGAAGCACAAGAAATTTTCCGGAGAGATCCTCTTATTATATATAGCAGGATATGGTATAGGAAGATTCTGGATAGAATCGATAAGGACGGACCAGCTCTATATCACGGGAACCACCATACCCGTATCCATGGTGCTCGCAGCAGTGATGACCTGTGTGGGTGTGGGGACGGATATCCTCATCAGAATCAAAAAATCAGCAAAAAAGGATGTGGAGCCTGAAAAAATGTAAAATAATAAAAAAACACTATATATAGTTGATCGGCAAAAGTCCGGATACAAAATATGGTAAAAATGCACAAAACTCACGCCTTTCGGGGCGTGTTTTATTGTGCATTTTTTAAATTTCCCGCTTGCAAGTGTGGGGGAAATGGTATATTATAATGCCACAAGTGGTAAAAAGTGGTGCTAAAAACCATGAAAGTGGTTTGAAGTGGTGAATTTCCGGAAATGTTCATTGGCGAGTATAACCATACAATAGACGCAAAGGGACGTCTTATCGTCCCCTCCAAATATCGTGATAACCTGGGAGAGCACTTCTTTGTCACAAAAGGATTTGACGACTGTCTTTTCGTGTATGCCGAGGAGGATTTCAAGGCATTGCAGGACAAGATACGTGCTCTCCCCCTCTCCAATAAAGAAAGCAGAACAATTTCCAGATTTTTCCTCGGCTCGGCTCAGGAGGGCGAGCTGGACAAGCAGGGAAGGATACTTATCTCCGCGCCATTGAGAGAGCATGCGGATCTCACAAAGGATGTAGTGCTCGTGGGAGTGGGGAATCATATAGAGATATGGAGCAAAGACAGGTACGAAGCGTCCGAAGCAAGCATGAATGTGGACGATGTCGCATTTAAGCTTGAGGAGCTCGGCCTATCACTATGACAGGGTATGAACACATTCCCGTACTCCCCCAAGAGACCATAGGATCTTTGAATATATCTCCTGGCGGGGTCTACGTAGACGGAACCGCAGGTGGAGGAGGACACTCGGCTCTGATAGCGGAAAGGCTGTCAGATAAGGGGAGGCTTATCGCCATTGACCAGGACGAAGAGGCAATAGAGGCAGCGTCCGAAAGACTTGAAGCTTATGGTGACAGGGTCACTATTATCCGGGACAATTACCGGAATATAAGGCTTATCCTGGATGATCTCGGGATCAGGGAGGTGAACGGGATCAT
>CACZNY010000335.1 GCA_902782655.1 uncultured Lachnospiraceae bacterium | reverse complement strand
GCTCAGGCAGTATATAAAGGGAAGGATCATATGATTTTTGAGGAAATGAAAAGTCCTTCACGGAAAGAGGCTTTTCTCGCAAAACGCATGGCAGCCATTGCAGGAAATGCCGCGGAGGTGGAGGGCATGGCGGCTTATATCCTTACAGAGCGCTTCGATGAAGACATTGAGAGGCTTATCGAGGGTGATTATTATTTTGATCCGCCGAAGCTGATCTATCTCAGAAAGGGTCAGTCGGACCGCAGGCGGAAGGTTTACAGCTTCTCAGAAGAAAACAAGATATTGCTTCAGTACCTCACTTTTATGCTGATGGAGAGGTATGATGATCTTTTTCCGGATACACTCTACTCCTTCAGAAAAAACAACCCTGTCGGAAGCCTGTTCAGAGCCATCCGCCGCTATGATCCGCACAGGGAAAAATACATCATAAAGATGGACATCCGAAGCTTCGGGGAAGCCATTGATCCCGTGATGCTGGAAAAAAGACTGAAGCCCTGGCTTGCTGATGAACCGGAGCTACATGCTTTCATCATGTGGCTGATCTCCAGAAACCTGTATTATCGCGACGGCAGGCTGGAGGAGGGCTTTACCTCGGTGCTTCCCGGAAATCCCATAGTCTCCTTCCTTCAGAATGTCTTTCTGCTGGAGGCAGACAGCTTTATGAAGGAGAATGTCATGATCTGCAGCCGTTATACCGATGATATCTGCATGATCTGTGAGGACAGCTCCTCAGCTGAACGCCTGATGGAGCAGCTTAGGAAGATCATCACCGATCTCGGGCTCAGTCCGAATGAGGAGAAGACCTGCATCGTCCCGCCCGGAGTCAGCTTTGACCTGCTTGGGATACGGTTTGCTCCGGATATGACAGATATAGCCGAAAACACGTTCCGGAAGGTCTTTTGCAGGATGAAGCACCGGGCTGACAGCATCTGCCGAAGGGTGAAGCAGGGCAGGCTCAGCAGGGAAGACGGACTGAGGCTTATGGCAGCTTTTATCAGCTTTTACTATTACGGAACCGGGGAGGACGGCTGGATAAGCTGGGCGGATAAGTTTTTTCCCTGCATCACTACAGCGGAAAGCCTGAAGAAGCTTGATCACCTGTCCCAGGAGTGTCTGCGCTATATAGCCACAGGAAGACGCACCAATGCAAAATACCGCTTCCGATATAAGGATATCAGGGAGGCAGGGTATGTACCGCTGGTCCGCGCCTACTATAGTAAGCGAAATATGAAATCCCGCTTGCCGTAAAGTATCCGGTGCAGTAAAAGCCGGAACCGGAATCGTTCTCATTGTTCAGCACCGGCCGCAGCGAAGCGAAGACTTTTCGAGCTTGGTGTATTACCCTTTACCATATGACCGGGAGGTATGTCAGGATCAGGAGCCCTGATCTTAAAAGAGAGAAACAGATGAAGATACCCGTTGTGATACAGATGAGGCCGGGTGAAAACGGCGCGGCGGCGCTTTGCATGATGCTCGGCTATCATAAAAAATTTGTCCCGCTGGAGGAAATGCGCGAAGTATGTGTCTCCTCCCGTAACGGCTCCAGCCCGCAGCAGATGGCGGAAGCCGCATCACGCTACGGACTCGATGCCAGGGTGGAAACACCTGACATAGATGAGCTTAAAAGGATGAAGCCTCCCGTACTCGTATCCTGGAAAAAGCGATGGTGGTGCATAGTAACCTCGATCAGAGGGAATATAGTTTCCGTCATTGATCCTGCCAGGGGAGAGATCAGTATGACTCTTAAGAAATTCAGCGAGCTCTACAACGGAAAGGTGATCATACTTACAAGAAGCAGCGGATTTATCGCCGATGGCAAAAGACAATCCCTTGCTTCGCTGATAAGCGGGAGGGTCAGAAAGCTGCACAGGCCCATGCTTATCCTGATGATACTGACACTTGTCTGTATCTGGCTGAATATCGGAATGGTGACTCTGCAGAAGGCCATTCTTGATTCATACATGAGCTCGGGATCGGGAAGGATCCAAACCGACAGCGGCTATATCGTCATTATGGCCTATATTATCTTTCTGGCTGTTTATTTTATTCTGAGCATGGAAAAAACCAGGCGCATCAATGATACCAGCAGGGATATCTCTGCCGTGTCCGGCAGCCGGATGTTCAAAAAAATGTTTGATCAGCCTCTGAAATTCTTTGAACAATACAGCGCCGGTGAACTGATGTCCCGGATCGACAATAATATAAGCCTTGATAATACCCTGATACGTTCCCTGGTACCGAGAGCCATAGATGCAGTGATGACCATGGTATATTTCTTTACGCTTATGAGGTACAGCAGCGCAATGGCTGTCGCCTGTCTGATAGTGATACTGGCTGACCTTTTTTTTACAGTGAAGCTGCAGAAAATTAATGCTATCATATCCCGCAGCATGACAACCACCGGAAATATGCTCAATACTGCAGTCCTTAACGGAATGAGCATGATAGAGACAATAAAGGCCGCCGGAGCGGAGCGATCCTTCTACAACATGTGGCATGAGTCGCAGACCCAGGCCAACGAAGGAAAATACAGAAACCAGCGGATAGGCGCGGCCATATCCTTTGTGTCCGGGATCCATGGATACGCCTTGCAGGGCATACAGCTCTTCATGGGCGCGTACTTTGTACTGCACGGGAGGTTTACCCTTGGCTCTATGGCTCTTTTCCAGGGCATCCTGAATTATATGATCACCTCCATGAATAACTGCATGACTTCGGTGAATTCGCTTCAGACAATGAGGACAAATATAGAGCGGGTCAATGATAT
>CACZNY010000334.1 GCA_902782655.1 uncultured Lachnospiraceae bacterium | reverse complement strand
GAAAAAAAGTAGTTGCAAAATAAAGGATATGGGTTTACAATTCATTTCGTGAAAAGCAAAGGCGCTTGGATTTTTCCAAGTGCCTTTCTCACTTTTACTCTGAAATCTCAGTGAGGTATTTCACGAGCTTGGATTTCAGGTGTACTACCGTTTACAGACTGATTTCGGAGAAACGCCGATCCGTAAGTGTCTCCGGAAAGGCTTTGTAAATTATATAAATGGTTTCATATCAGAGGAGGTGGCATCATGGCTAAGGAATCTATCAAGGAAATGTACGGCAGTCTTGTCTTCGGAGACAGGGTCATGCAGGAGAGACTCCCTAAGGACGTATACAGGGCAGTAAAGGCCACGGCAGAGAACGGTACGCATCTGGCACTGGATGTAGCGAATACGGTGGCTGCGGCAATGAAGGAATGGGCACTGGAGAACGGAGCCACCCATTTCACACACTGGTTCCAGCCGATGACGGGACTTACGGCGGAAAAGCATGACAGCTTTATTTTTCCCGCCGGCACGGGTGAGGTGCTGCTGGAGTTTTCCGGCAAGGAGCTTGTAAAGGGTGAGCCTGACGCATCAAGCTTTCCCTCGGGAGGCTTAAGGGCTACCTTTGAGGCAAGAGGCTATACAGCCTGGGATCCCTCATCCCCCTGCTTCGTAAAGGACGGTACTCTTTATATCCCCACTGCCTTCTGCTCATACGGCGGAGAGGCTCTTGATAAGAAGACACCGCTTCTTCGTTCCATGGACGCTCTTTCCGAATCAGCGGTAAGGGTGCTGAAAGTCCTCGGCAATAAGGATGTCTCAAGGGTAAATACCACTATCGGATCAGAGCAGGAATACTTCCTCATAGACAAGGAAAAGTACCTGAAGAGGAAGGATCTTGTGATGTGCGGAAGGACATTGATAGGTGCTCCCGCTCCAAAGGGACAGGAGATGGAGGATCATTATTTCGGAGTGCTTAAGCCCAAGGTCTCAGAGTTCATGCATGAGCTTGACAGGGAGCTCTGGAAGCTGGGAGTACCGGCAAAGACCAAGCACAATGAGGTGGCTCCCGCGCAGCATGAGCTGGCTCCCGTCTTTGAGACCGCGAATGTATCGGTAGACCACAACCAGCTGACCATGGAGGTCATGAAGAAGGTGGCGGATAAATGCGGCTATGCCTGTCTTTTGCATGAGAAGCCCTTTGAGGGTATAAACGGTTCGGGCAAGCATAATAACTGGTCGATCTCCACGGATAAGGGGGAAAATCTTCTCGATCCCGGAAAGACACCGCATGAGAACAAGCAGTTTCTCATCTTCCTTATGGCTGTGATATCCGCGGTGGACGAGTATGCGGATCTTTTAAGGCTTTCCGTAGCTACCGCCGGAAATGACCACAGGCTCGGAGCGAATGAGGCGCCTCCCGCAGTCATCTCGGTATTTGTGGGCGACGAGCTGGCCGGAGTGCTGAAGTCAATAGAAGAGGGGACTCAGTATGACGGAAGCGGAGCAACGAAGATGAGCTGGGCTCACGTGCTCCCGCATATCACGCAGGATACCACTGACAGGAACAGGACATCGCCCTTCGCCTTTACCGGCAATAAATTTGAGTTTCGTATGCCGGGCTCATCGATCTCGGTAGCCCAGCCCAATATCGCTTTGAACACTGCCGTAGCGGAGGAGCTTGATAAGATATACGACAGGCTCAAGGACGTGGCTGAGGATAAGCTTGATGAGGAAATAAACACGATTCTCCGGGATCTGCTTAAGGAGCATAAGAAGATCATATTCAACGGCAACGGTTATTCCGATGAGTGGCTGGAAGAGGCAGAGAAGAGAGGACTGTATAACCTTAAATCCCTTCCCGATGCAATGCCTCACTTATTATCCGAAAAAAACAGGGCGCTTTTCAAGAAGCATGAGGTGCTTTCTGATGTGGAGCTCGAATCAAGGTATGAGATATTCCTTGAAAACTACAACAAGGAGATACATATCGAGGCGCTCACCCTGCAGGAGATGATAAGAAAGGACTTCACCCAGGGACTGGTGTCCTATATGAAGGACGTTACCAATGAGGCACTGAAGAAAAAGCAGCTGCTTCCCTCCCTGCCCATATCCTACGAGTCGGATATCATCAATACCCTTGATGATACGAGCGAGATAATCGGCAATAAGATCCATCAGCTAAGGGACGATACCGAAAGAGCCGAAAGGATAGAGGACAGCCTTGAGGCTGCAAGATTCTATCATGATGTGATACTTAAGGATATGGAGGAGCTTCGGACCTTCGTGGATAAGGCGGAGAAGATAATACCTGACGGATACCTTCCGTATCCCACCTACGGGCAGATACTTTTTTCACTAAGATAAAAGCTTAATAATCCTCTCATATTACTTTACATGGACCGCTGAAGATTCTTTTTCGGCGGTCCTGTTTTTTTTACGCGGCAGGGCTTTAAGGCGGACACCGCCGCCCGTCCGGTAATATTCAATGGAATGATCATTTTTTCAGCTCGTCAAGCTTCTCCTGGATCCTCTGCTTGACCATGGAAGCGATCTCAGAGGTCCTGCAGCCTTTATAGGCCTCATAGGGAATGGGATCAAGGAAGTGGACCTGGGTAAAGACCGGCTGAAGCCCGTTCCTTCCGAAGGGAACATAGGAATCCACGAGCACCACGGGGACTATGGGACATCCGGCCTTCAGCGCGCATTTGAAAGCGCCTGCGTGAAATTCCTGAAGGTGGTTTTCATTGAAGGTATAGCCGCCTTCCGCAAAGAGGATGTATCTGCGACCCTGCTTTACTTCATCGGCTATCCGCATGATGCCATCCACCTGCGCTTTCATATCGTCACGGTTCAGACGCACTCCCTTTAAGAGCCTTGTGACTTCGTTGGCAAGCGGAAGATGGGAGCGCTTTTCATCTATCACTATGGAGCAGGGGCTGTCGTGAACGTGTATTATGCCAAGTACATCGTACTTCCCCTGATGATTGGGATAAAGAATATAGCCTCCCTCGGAGGGAAGCTTTTCCATGCCGTAGCCCTTTGTATGTATGAAGGCATTGCGCATGGCCTGATTTATCATATTTCTTGCAATGGCATACCTGCTTTCTTCGGTGAATTTTTCAGGATGCTGCTCGACATAGACCAGGCGGAAGAAATAATAGATTATGAACGGCAATGATATGCCGATTACCCATACCAGGCGCAACATGTGGTGTATGATAGCATAAATGATCCAAAACGGTCAAAAAAAGGATATTGTGTAATTGAAACACTTTCTTAAAACTGTTATATTATATCCGCGGCCGAAATCATCTTCCGGCCGAAATGCTGTTCCGCGGTATCTGCAGTGTAAGAGACGGTTCGATGCGCTCTGAAACGGGAGGCTGCGGACGATTCTGAAAGCCTGCTTTATTTTTCCGTACAGGGGGAGAAATGGGAGATTATATATTAAGCTGCTGCTCTACAGCGGATATCACAAAAGAGCATTTCGAAAAAAGAGACATCAAATACGCCTGCTTCCATTTTGAAATAGACGGTAAGCAATACATGGATGATCTGGGATACAGCATGGACTTCCATGAGTTTTACAAGAGAATGGCAGACGGCGCGATAACAAAGACCTCACAGATAAACGTGGATGAATTCGTTAATTATTTCGAGCCCTTCCTTAAGGAGGGAAAGGACATAAT
>CACZNY010000333.1 GCA_902782655.1 uncultured Lachnospiraceae bacterium | reverse complement strand
TATCTCTCTTCCGTATCCGTCTTTCATTTCACATTTTCCTGAGCTCGGTCCAGGCAAGGGGAAGCGACAGTGCAAGTGACAGGATATCCGATATGGGTTGGGAAAGCTCCACCCCCCTAAGGCCGAAATAATTCGGAAGCACAAGGATGAGGGGAATGAAAAAAAGTCCGTTCCTTGCGGAGGCCGTTATGGAAGCCTTGACACCCTTTCCCGTGGACTGGAGCATCATATTGCTCATGATGATACCGGCCATCAAAGGCAGGGTGCAGGACTGGTATCTTAAAGCCTCGCTTCCTATGGCGATGACATCGGGGTCATCCCTGAACCACCCTATGATATGCGGAGCAAAGGCAAAGCAAAGCGCCCCACCCGCCACAAGGAAGATGGTCCCGTACCTTACGCAGAAGAAGAATCCCTCCCTGACCCGCTTATAAAGACCGGCGCCGTAATTAAACGAACAGACCGGCTGATAGCCCTGTCCGAAGCCTATTAAGGCGGATACTGTGAGCATCATCACTCTTGTGACTATCGACATGCCGGCGATGGCGGCATCTCCTCCTATGCTCCCCGCGGCATGATTCAGCAGAAGGGTTGATACCGCGGCAAGGCCCTGTCTGAAAAGCGAAGGCGCTCCCCCGTTTATTATCTCGGCGATATAGTGAGGTCCGATCTTTATATTGCTCACTGCGAGCCTTATATTCTCACCCTTCCTTGTACCGCCAAGCAATACAAAAAAGCTCATGATCTGACCGCTGACGGTTGCTGCTGCCGCCCCGGAAACTCCCATCTTAAACCCTAAGATAAGGAGCGGATCAAGGACAAGATTGACCAAAGCCCCGCACATAAGGCCGGCCATGGCATACATGGCGCTCCCCTGAAACCTCAGCTGGTTATTGATGACGAACTGTCCCATCATGAAGGGAGCCCCGAGGAGGATTATCCTCATATAGTCTTTGGTATCCTTAAGCGTGGTCTTCGTAGCTCCAAGAAGAAAGGCTATCCTGTCTGAAAATATAAGACCCAAAGCCGCCACTATAACCCCGAGTATCAGGGACAGTACAAAGCCCGTGGAAGCCATCTCATCGGCCTCCTTATTATTACCCGAGCCCAGCATCCTTGCGAGATAATTTCCCGAGCCGTGGCCGCAGAAAAACCCGAGAGCCTGTATCAGGGCCATCACGGAAAATACAAGCCCCACGGCTGCCGTCGCCTGGGTGGATATCTTTCCTACAAAAAAGGTATCTGCCGTATTATAGATGCCGGTGACCAGCATGCTCAGTATGGTTGGGAAAGCGAGCCTTAAAATGAGCTGCTTCACCGGTGTCTCAGTCAGAAACCTTTTTCTGTCCATTTTTCCCCGATGCTTTAAGCAGCCATTCCTCGGCAAAGGAATACAACATCATGACATAGATCGGCAGGAAGATAAAAAGATCTGCATTCTGCCCCGTAAAATACCCGTAGCAGGGAACGGTGAAGATAAGCCCGAAGAGAATGCAGTAGATAAGCTTCTGATCCTCTTTCCTCTCCCTTAAATACATCACCAGAGGTATCACCATATAGACCGAAACATACCTGTAGCTGTAGGGCACGTAGAGCGCCATGACACCTGCCGTATACAGGGCATATTTCCATTTCTCCTTTGTTTTGAAAAGGGATATAAGACAGATGATGAGATAAAGGTTTTCCGCTATCTTGAAATACTTTACAAAATAAGCAGAGTTTTCATACTGTCCCAGAACCTGCGATATGGAAAGCAGGAAGTTCCTGATATTCGTCCAGCTGCAGTAGCCCTGATTCTCAAAGAAGAAAAGGACCTGCAGATACCGGATAAGGGCAGGTATGCCGCCCACGAAGGCAAAGGGCACGAAAAAGACGATAAGCCCGTATATCAGAAGCCTCACTCCCTCCTTCCATCTCTTCTCCCTGATATAGATAAAGCCCGCTATGGCGGGATAAAGCTTAAGCCCCGCTGCCATCGCGATAAGGATCAGAGCCGCCTCGCGGCAGACCGCGCTTTCCTTATCCTTTAAGTAGAGCGCCGCCAGCACCATGACGGCAGTAAGGAAAGAGATATTGCCCCTCTCTATGGCCCCCGCCATAAAGGGAGCAGAGAGCACAAGGGCGGTCACAAAGAGCGTGCTCTTTACATCGCCGCAGTCCTTCAGACACTTGTCTATAAGAAGCCTGAAAAAAAGCACGAGGACTATGGTGAGCATGATATATACAAGAAGATTGAAATCGTGATCCCTTGCCTCCCTCCAGCCATTCACATCCCAGGGAGCCTCAGGAGGATCGATCAGCACCAGAAGATAATAAAGCAGATAGGCAAAGGCCGGAAAGGTGGCATCATAGGTATTGAAATAGAAATGCGTCCTGTCAGAGACAAAGGCTATATGCCTGAAGTGGTCGGTAAAGGAATAATCAAAATTATTCTCCATCACAAGCCACCTCGCCACATCTCCCTTAGTAGCTATGAGAAGGATCAGAAAGAGACCCGTAAAGAAAAAGGATATGACAAGGAAAAGCTCCAGCCTGCCGATCCCTGCGGTCTTTGTCATGCAGTGCCTCCCTCGTGGTATTCCTTCTCTGTATTGACGCTCCATACATTGGATCTGTCCGATATACCGTTCACTATATCCTTTACCGCCTCAAAGGAGGTGCACATGGAATGATCCATATTGTTGTAGCGGTGCTGGCCGTTTCGCCCCACGCAGTAAAGATTCGGTATGGAATCAAGGAAGCTGATAAGCTTATCTATCTCATCATAGGTATCAAAGTAAGCAGGATAAGCCTTTTTGATCCTTTCCACATGTGCATCGATAACATCGGAGACCGAATCAATAAGGCCAAGCTTCCTCATTTCCTTTACCGCAAGCTTTTTGAAGGCCTTATCCTCCATATTCCAGAAATCGTCATTTTCCTGCACGAAATATTCAAGCCCGACCCAGACCGTATGCTCCGGATCCTCCACCAGATACGGAGACCAGTTATTGTATATCTGTATCCTGCCGAGCCTCACCTTCCTCTCCTGCACATAGATCCAGCAGTCAGGCACTATGTCGCCGAAGGTCCTGATGCCCGTGTTGTTTTTAAGCTTCAGCTTTTTAATAAGTATCCCTGCGGTCATGTAGTCCCTGTAGGGAAGACCTGCCGCTATGCGGGCCTCCCTTTCAGGCATATCCTCCATTCCGGCCGCCAGATCCTTAAGGGGCATGGAGGATATGATTATATCCCCCTGCTCCGTTACCTCCTGTCCGTCCTTAACATAGGTGATACTGTCTATGCTTCCCTTATCATCCCTGTGAAGCTTTGTAACCCTGGCATTCTTTATTATCCTTCCGCCCCTCTTTTCAATTTCGGAGGCCGCCACCTCCCAGAGCTGTCCGGGACCCAGCTTGGGATAGCTGAATTCCTCGATAAGGGAGGTCTCCACCTTCCTGCCCTTCACGCGGAAAAGCTTCGAGAATATGTCCCTGCAAACCGCCGATATCGAAAGCCCCTTTACCCTCTGGGCTCCCCAGGCCGCATCTATCTCCCTCGGATGCCTGCCCCAGAGATTTTCGGTATAGTATTCAAAAAACATCGAATAAAGCCTGCGTCCGAAACGGTTGATATAGAAATTCTCAAGATTATCCTCCGGAAGCTTATGTATGAGCGATCCGATATAGGAAAAGCCCACCCTTACCGTATTGACAAAGCCCAGATTCTTAAAGGTATCCCATTTCATGGATATGGGATAATCAAAGAATTTACCCATGAAGAGGATGCGCGATATCCTGTGGCGGAGCAGCATCACCCTGTCCTCCTTTTCAGGATCCGGACCGCCTCTTTCCACCCTCATTTTTCTTTTGAGGATAAGGTCATCCTTCGCCGGGCTCCCCTGCATCGGAAGGATCTTCCTCCACCATTCATTGACCTCAGGAACCTTTGAGAAGAACCTGTGTCCTCCCATGTCCATGCGGTTGCCCTTGTATACCACGGTTTTGGATATCCCTCCGATATCACCGGTCTCCTCAAAGACGGTGACATCATAATCCTTCCCGCTTTCCAGAAGCTCATATGCGGCAGTAAGCCCTGCGGGTCCCGCCCCTATGATCAGTATCTTCTCTGACACGATTAAAATCCTCTCCTGTCCTTCATTCGCACTTAGGCAGAGCAAGGGTGCCTGTACGGGCTATCTCCACAATGGATACCTGATAAAGAAGCCTGATCAGCATGGCTGTCCGGTCCGGTCTGTCGCAGATCTGTATGAGCATCTGATATTCTGACATATCCACTATCTCTGCCTTCATGGCATCCACTATCTCCATGATGTCCTTGCGGTTCGATTTATTGTACTTCACCTTAAGCAGCATAAGCTCTCTCGTCACCGCATCGTTTTCCTCATAGGTTTTTATCTTTATGACATCAAGCTTTTTATTAAGCTGCTTCTCTATCTGCTCCAGTGTCCTCTCGTCTCCCGAGGATACTATTGTCATGACGGAAACCTTTGGATCATCCGTCGTACCCACGGCAAGCGAGTCTATATTAAAGCCTCTTCTTGCGAAAAGTCCTGAAACCTTTGACAGCACGCCTGATCTGTTTTCAACTAAAACCGTATATATTTTCTTCATTCCATACCTCCAGCTTTTGACAAATAAACGGCAGTATACCCGGAATCCGGGGCCGAAAAAGCCCCCGCTTTGATCCCATGGTGCGGGGCCTACTTCACCGTATCCGCGGGATCCACTATGACCTCCATGAGAGCGGGTCCTTTTGTATCAAGGAAGGCCCTTATCTTCTCATCTATGCCCTCCATGTTTTCAAGCCTGAAGTAAGTGATGTCATAGGCTCTTGAAAGATCATCAAGCTTCGGATACCCCCCGAGCTTAACCATTTCATACCTGTCGTTCAGGCTGTAGTGCTGATACTCCCTGACAAGCCCCAGATAATTATTGCGCAGCACCACCACCTTGATATCGACCTTCTCCTCCCTCATGGTGGCAAATTCCATCATGGACATCTGGAAGCCGCCGTCTCCGCATACAGCCACCACCTGTCTCGTCTCATCCGCCATCCTTGCGCCTATGGCACAGGGTATGGCATAGCCCATGGTTCCCATTCCGCCGGAGGTGAAGAATCTCCCATGCTCCTTTATATTCACGTTCCTGCAGGACCAGATCTGATTCTGTCCCACATCCGCCACATATACCGACCTGTCCTCCATATTCTGTGACAGAAGCCCTATGAAAATGGCCGGATTCACTGCCTTATCCGAAAACTTCAAGGGATTGGGAAGCTTTCTGTATTCCCTGAGATGCTTAAGCCATGCAGAGGTATCTATCGTAAGCTCTATCTCCTTCATTTCCTCGAAGATATGCTTCGCATCTCCTACTATCGGTATGGTGGGACCCACGTTCTTGCCTATCTCGGCCGGATCCACATCCATATGCACCAGGATCTTGTTTTCAAGGATGGTATCGGGATTTGCCACCGCCCTGTCTGCAACCCTGGCTCCCACCATGATGAGCATATCACACTCCTGCATGGCCTTATTGGCTGAGATCTCGCCGTTATTACCCACCATGCCGAAATTAAGCTCATGATCCGTAGCCAGCACACCGATCCCCATCATGGTATGCACCACAGGGATCCGGTATTCCTCTACGAAAGCCCTGAGCTCCTTCTTGGCGCCTGAAAGGAAGATCCCTCCTCCCGTACAGATAAGAGGCCTTTTGGCCTTCTTAAGCTCGCTCATTGCCTTTTTTATCTGCTGTATGTGCCCCTTTACCGTGGGCTTATAGGTACGAAGGTTTACCTCCTCCGGATATTCAAAGCTCTTTATCTCCGCCTTCTGCACATCTATGGGGACATCTATGAGGACCGGGCCTCTCCTTCCGGTATTGGCTATGTGGAAGGCTTCCTTAAAGACCCTTGGTATGTCATTCACATCCTTTACGAGGTAGCTGTATTTCACCATGCTCTCGGTGGCACCGGTGACGTCTGCCTCCTGGAAGCCGTCGGAGCCTATAAGATCCGAATCCACCTGTCCCGATATGCATACCAGCGGAATGGAATCAGCGTATGCCGTGGCTATTCCCGTTATCAGGTTCAGGGCCCCTGGACCGGAGGTCACGACGCATACCCCGACCTTTCCGAGGGTTCTCGCATAGCCGGAGGCCATATGCCCGGCGTTCTGCTCCGTTCGCACCAGCACCTGCCGGATATCAGTATTACCGAGACTGTCAAAGAAGTGGGTTATCGCCACACCCGGATAACCGTATACAACCTCAACCTTCTCCATTTCAAGGCATTTCGCCATTGCTTCAGATCCTGTCATTTTTCCTCCTTAATATAAAAACCCCTGCCGGTCATTCACGTCCCGCAAGCCTCTTTGCCACCTTCACCGCTTCCGATGCATCCGCAGAATAACCGTCGGCTCCTATCTCCTGCCTGTATTCCTCTGTAATGACGGCTCCGCCTATCATGAACTTTCCGCCATAGCCCTGCTCCCTCCCGTAGGCTACTACATTCCTCATCTCATTCATTGTGGTCGTCATCAGAGCCGACAGACCTATTATATCAGCTTTTTCCTCTATTGCGGTCCTTATTATGGTCTCCTTCGGTACGTTCTTGCCCAGATCGATGACCCTGAAGCCATAGTTTTTGAGCATCAGCACCACAAGGTTCTTGCCTATGTCATGTATATCCCCCTCCACGGTCGCCATTACTATGACCGGGGCGTTATCATCACTGCCCCCCGTAGCCAGATGAGGCTCCAGTATCTTTATGGACTGCTCCATAGTCTCGGCAGAGGCTATGAGCTGCGGAAGGAAGTATCTGCCCTTGTCAAAAAGCTCTCCCACATCATTTATGGCGGGAATAAGGGCATTATCAAGTATGTCCTTTGCCGCCGTCCCTGCTTCAAGAGCAGCCCTTGTCATATCCCTTATCCCGTTCTTCCTGCCCTTCATCACCGCGCTGTGGATATCGGAAATGACATTATTTCCGTCAGGCAATATGCCTTGAGCCTCACTCCTTGCTGCGTCCTCCTTTACCTTACCGGGCGCTTTTGACACTCCCTCAGCCTGCGCCGCGGACAGCGCTGCAAGCTCCTCCGCATGCTCATTCATATAATCGATATATCTTATATCCGCCTCGGGATGAGCCGCCAGCAGATCAGAGGACAGCACCATCCTTATCATAGCGTCCTGATTGGGATTCAGTATGGCTGAAGTAAGGTGTGAGCGTATGGCCATGGCAAGGAAGGCCATATTCACATTTATCCTCTCGGGCAGTCCGAAGGAAATATTTGAAAGGCCGCAGGTGGTCGCAAGTCCGAGCGAATGACAGTACTCTATGGTATCGAGGGTATCAACGGCGGCATGGGGTATGGCGCCTACGGTGCCCACCAGACCGTCCACTATGATATCCTCTTTGGTAAAGCCCATTTCAAAGGCCTTCTTAAGGACGATATCTATATTCTCCTTTTTTTCTTCAAGGCTTTTGGGAAGCCCGTTATCGCCTATCGGAAGCAGGATGAACATTGCTCCGTATTTTTTCGCTATCCTGAGCATCCTGTCAGTACGGTCGCTCTCTGCCGAAACGGAGTTTATCAAAGCCCTGCCGGGGTAGCGCCTCAGTGCCGCCTCCATGATCTCCGGATAGCTTGTATCTATGCAAAGCGGCAGTGAAGTCGTCTGCGTCACGGTATCTATGGCCCTGAGCATGGTCTCCTTTTCGTCAATGCCGCTCATGCCCATATTGATGTCAAGTATATCTGCTCCCTTTTCCTCCTGCTCCTCGGCAAAGGAGGCCACCATGTCAAAGGAGCCCTCCCGGAGCTCAGCCTGAAGCTTCTTCTTTCCTGTGGGATTTATCCTCTCCCCTATGATCAGGAATCTCCCGTCAAGCTCAAAGATGAGATGTCTCCGCTCGGAGGACAGCATCCGCCTGCCTGTAATATCCTTCTCCCTGTCCCTGGCCGCAGTCTCACGGGGTATCGCCGCGATATACTCCGGAGCCGTACCGCAGCAGCCCCCGACTATGGAAGCCCCGGCTTTTATTATCTCCTCCATGCCTTTGCCGAATCCCTCAGGCTCCAGGTCATATACCGTCCTTCCCTCTTCGTCAAGGGAAGGAAGACCGGCGTTGGGCTTGCAGATAACCGGTATCCTTGAAACCTCCGCAAGCGACCTTATCAGGGGCACCATCTTGTCCGGCCCCGTGGAGCAGTTCGCCCCGAAGGCATCGGCTCCAAGTGACTGCAGGGTAATAAGGGCAGTCACGGGATCCGTGCCGTAAAGCGTCCTGCCGTCAGGCTCGAAGGTAAGAGTCGTCATGATGGGAAGCTCTGAGACCTCCCTGCAGGCTATGACCGCAGCCCTCGTCTCCTGAAGGCTCATCATGGTCTCCACCACTATGAGGTCAGCTCCGCCAGAAGCCAGAGCGCTTATCTGCTCCTTATAAATATCTATAAGCTCCTCGAACTTCATGGGACCCACGGGCTCAAGCTGCATGCCTGTCATGGAGACATCGCCTGCCACATAACACCGCGGCCTTTCAGGATGCTTTTCGGCAAACTCCTCCGTTACTCCCTTAGACAGGCGCACAAGGGACTCATTCATCTCCTTAAGCCTGTCATAAAGTCCGAACTCCTCAAGCTTTATCTTATTACACGAAAAAGTCGGGGAATACAGTATCCTGCTCCCCGCTTCAAGATAGGACATCTGAAGCTCGCGTATCACCTCCGGATGCTCCAGTATCCAATGATCCGGACAAACGCCGCTCTTAAGCCCCTTCTTCTGCAGATTGGTCCCCGTGGCGCCGTCCAGAAGGATAAGCCCCCCGGATGTAAGCTGCCTGAACTCCTCCCTCGTCATATGCCGGCTGCCTTTTCACATCCGCCGGTGATCCTATGCCCTGCTGTCATCATCGAAATCATCATCCTCGCCCTCGTGCTCCCCGAGGCTCTCTCTCGTATAAACCCTGTTGGCTCTCCTCTGCTCCTCTATCTTGCGCGAGAAAAGCTCCTTGACCTTCTCGGAATCCTTTATATTTATGATCATAAAATCTCCCATGCTCTTATCAGAGGAGTCGATCTTAAGGGTACCGATCCCGAACATCTTCTGTCCGAGAGTCCTTGTAAGCACCACATCCGTCATGCGGTAAAGCCTTACCTCGTCATATCTCGTATTGAAAAGCCCTGTTTCAAGATAAAATCTCTCATTATCAAGGGAATACTTCGTGAAGCTCCAGGGCAGTCCGAGGCAGTTTCTCTTCGTGTCCTCCCAGATCGCATTTTCCCTGCGTTTCTTTCCGCTCTTTTTACGGCTGTTCTCATATACCACAGTAATGATCACCGCAACGATGAAAACCACGACTGCACAGATAAGCACTGCCAGTAAAATCCGCAATATCATCTCCAGTACGTCTCCCATTAAAACGCCACCTCCCGTATAATTTATCCGGATCCGCTTTGACCTGAATATCTCATGTATTATATAATACTACTCACATAACGGTCAAAGGATTTCAGGGGAATAAATTGGCAGCAGGATCTACCTTCGGTGAAATTTTCAAAGTGACTACCTTCGGCGAATCACATGGCAGGGCATTGGGCTGTGTCATTGACGGCTGCCCGGCGGGACTTCCCCTGTCCGAAGCCGATCTTATCCCCTTTATGGCAAGAAGGAAGCCCGGACAGTCCGAATACACCACTGCAAGGAATGAGGACGACGCCCCCGAGATCCTGTCAGGTGTCTTTGAAGGGATCACCACCGGTACTCCCATATCCATCCTTATCCGCAACAAGGATCAGCATTCAAAGGACTACAGCGATATAGCGGACATATTCAGACCCGGACACGCGGATTATACCTTTGAAAAAAAATTCGGGATAAGAGACTACAGGGGCGGCGGCAGATCCTCCGGCAGGGAGACGGCAGCAAGGGTTGCTGCGGGCGCCGTGGCTTCGAAGCTTTTGAACGGATACGGCATTAAGGCCTGCGCATATACAAAGTCGATAGGTCCCGTAAACATAAGCCGATATGATGAAAATGAAATGAACAGCCTCTATATGCCGGATCACGCGGCGTATGAAAAGGCTTCGGAATATATAAAAAGACTCCGCTCCGAAGGAAACTCCGCCGGCGGAATCATAGAATGCGTGATAAAAGGAGTCCCCGCCGGACTCGGCGATCCGGTATTCGGAAAGCTTGATGCCAGGCTTGCCCTGGCCGTAATGTCCATAGGAGCCGTAAAGGGATTCGAGGTGGGTGACGGTTTTGAGGCCGCCTTATCTACAGGGATAGACAATAACGATGCCTTTATCCCCGCTCCGGACGGCGGCATCATGAAGGCCACCAATCATTCCGGAGGGATCTTAGGCGGTATCTCCGACGGCTCCGATATAATATTCAGATGCGCCGTAAAGCCTACGGCATCCATATCCATGCTTCAGCAGACAGTGGATAAGAGCGGCAGGCCTGAGGATATAATGATAAAAGGCAGACATGACCCCGTGATAGTCCCAAGGGCTGTGGCAGTAGTTGAGGCAATGGCGGATCTCGTCATAGCCGATGCCCTGCTTGCAAGCCTCCACGACAGATCCGGCAATATCAAAAGCATAATAAGCGAGGTATAAAAATGGCTACGGCAAAAAAGACAACGGCAAAAAAAGAAGGCACATCAAAGACATCCGCATCTTCGGGCAAAGCCGCCTCTGCGCCAAAGGATGATGCAAAATATGTTTGCTTTGCCGCCGGCTACACGAGGGATCACAAACACGGCATCTGGATATATGATTATGATCCCGAAAAAGGACGCATCAGCTTCAAGTCCGAGGTGGAAATATCCAATCCATCATATATCTCGGTATCCCATAACGGAAGGCTGCTCTACTCCATTACCGATGAGGGTGTACACGCCTATACCATAGAGCCTGACGGAAGCCTTACCTTCCTCAATAAATCGGGGATCAACGGCATGCGCGGCTGCTATATATCCACTGACTATGAGGATCGCTTCCTTTTTGTCGCGGGCTACCACGACGGCAAGGTGACGGTGCTGTCCCTTAAAGAGGACGGCTCCATAGACAGGATATGCGAGGAGATCTATCATAAGGGCTTTGGCTCCGTAGGCGAGAGAAACTTCATGCCGCATATAGACTGCGTTAAGATGACCAGGGACAATAAATACCTCTGCGCTACCGATGTAGGCATGGATCATGTGCGTGTCTACAAGCTGGATCATGACACGGGAAGGCTCACCCTTGCCGATATCATAAGATCCGATATAGAATCGGCTCCCCATCAGATCAAGTTTTCCCTTGACGGGAAGTTCGCGTATATCATCCATGAAATGAAGAATAAGATAGACGTCTATACCTACAAGGATAAAAAAGGCACTCCCGACTTTGAAAAGATCCAGTCGGTAAGCACCGTAAATGATTATCATGCAGGTAATTCCGCAGCCTATGCCATCCAGCTCTCCCATGACGGGAAGCATATGTACTGCTCCAATGCGGGGGACAACTCGGTATCAGCCTTTTCAAGGGATGATAAGACCGGTATGCTTACCAAGCTCTTCACACTGCCGATATCCGGTGATTTCCCCAAGGATATCGCCATCTCGGATGATGACAGATACCTGCTCTCCATCAATAATGAGTCCAGCACCATCTCCTTCTTCCGCATGGATCTGAAGGAAGGAACCATTGTCATGAACGGCCCCATGGAAAAGTTTCATTCAGGAAACTGCATAATAATACACAGGCTGAAATAACCGTATCCGATGCCTGCGTGCCCGTTTATGGCAGGCTAAAAAACTTTTCCGGTAAGAAACGGCCGGCAGGTTGATCCCGCCGGCCGATTTTTATTTCGCGATAAGGCTTTCCTTACTTGATCGTTACCTTACACCGGTAATCTATCCCGTCAACCTTCACTATAAGGAATGCCTTCTGATCCTTGGCTGCTCCTTCAGCAGGGCTGACCCTGCAGCTCATCAGATCAGTCTTTTTCTTCTCCGTTTTCACAGGCTCGATCCTTATGCAGTTTGCGGAAACCTCTATACCGTCAGGAATATCCTCTCCTGCCTCATTCCGGCTTACCCCCTCAAGCCTCCACTCTCTCACGGCATTCTCGGAGACCTTGGTAAGCTTTACGACAAGAGGCTTCTTTGCAGCGGCCTTCACGCTGACATCGGCTTTAATGGTTGGAAGCACTGCCTTTACCGTATAGGTGTAACTCTTTGCGGCAAGCTTCCTTTCATTGTCTCCGTAGAGCACGGTCACCTTGCAGGTACCATTGCTCTTTGCGGTAACAGCTCCGGTAGCCTTATCAACCTCAAAATTCTTTTCATTGGAGAAGAGATATCCCGACGGAGTGATATTATTTCCCGATATTACCTGACAGGGAGATATTGTAGCCGTCCTCTTCGTAAGGGTAAAAGTCTTGATATCCTTTTTTTTCTTATCCTTTTGCAGATACTTAGGTGTTTCTATCTCCAATGTGAGCTGGGGCGAAACTGATACATACCTTGCTTTTTTACCGGAAGTGTCCTTCACCTGTCTTGTGATGATGACAGTACCCGGCTTCTTTGCAGTAAATATACCCTTGGAAACACTGCCTATCCCCTTGGTCTTTCCATCTGCGGCAAGGACTATGAATTTATCATTCTTCTTATCAACAATCTTTCCAAAGTAGGCTTCATCAGAAAGATCTATCTTCTGCTTCGTCGCTACAGCAGGAGCAGCTTTTCCCTCTACCACGGAGACAGTACACTCTGCGGTAAGGTGCTCTCCCTTGCTGTTTGAGCCGCTTGTCGTGAACCTTATCACTGCCTTACCGGGTATAAGGGCACGTATGGTATACTCTGTTACTCCGGGTTTCGCGGAATTACCGCTGATGCTGTTTTCTGAGACCTCTATGACTCCCTCATCTCCTGTGACTTCAAATGTCACACCGACATCATCAGCATTGGAAGGAGCAACCGTCGCCTTCAGCTGATTCGCTGAGCTTACCGACATTGTAATATTCGTCTTATCAAGAGTAAGCTTCGTAACGGGCTTTGCCGTTGATTTACCCGTTGACAGATTAAAAGCATAGATACCGGTCTCGCCGAATTTATTCAGCACCTGATCCTCGGAAGCATCCTTATTATGATAGCCGCCTCTGTGGGTATGAATATAAAGGACGTATTTACCTGCGGGGAAATCCTTGTAATATTTCCAAACACCGGTCTTATCCAGCGAAATCTCAAGCTGGCTGTTTTTAAGAGGAGCCTTGACTCCCGCAATAATGGAATCCTGCCCGTTGCTCAGTCTGGTAGTCACAGAGGTATACATATTCAGTTTCGGCTCAAGTTTTATCATTTCAAACTCAAGCTCTCCTATCTCCTCTGAATCAGCAGTGAGGTAAAGCGGGCCGTCCTTTTTAAGCTCAAACTGGAAATAGTCAACCTTGCTGTCACGGGTCATTATGCTCCTGTACTTCTGACCCGGCTCTATCGAAGGCATGGGGCCGTTTTTATCTGCGCTGTAATACTTACCCCAGTCCGTATCAAGAGGATCAGGCCAGTCATTGCTTCCGCCAAGCTTCTCATCACCAAGGATCACCTTCTCGTTTTTCCCTGCCTTAAGTGCCTTAAACTCCTTAAAGCAGAATTTATATACGGGCTCCTCCTCGATCGAATCGCAGTAAAGCTTTATATTGTATCTGCCCCCGGGCAGGCTCAGCTTTATGGTATCCTTGTCGATCCACGTATAGCTTGTGGACCTAAACTCCTCAAATCCGTTTGTTTTAATTATTTCTTCAAAATAACTCTCAGGCTCGTTAGCCGCGTTTTTGATGACCATTGAAGTGTGCTTATCACCTTTATAGTCATCTGTGAAGCTGATGGTGGCTACTCCGGCAGTATCAAGGTTAAGGGAATAAAAATGCCTGTCATAGCTGCAATCATCATCAGGCAATGGACCGAGGTTGCGCAGCTTCTGGCTTTTCTCGTCACCAATTTTTATCTCTTCAGGGTTTTTCTCATCGCTTCGATAGACAAACTCCTTAAAGGACAGGGTGAATGAAACATTTGCCTCATCAACATCCTCATTAGTATATATTTCCAGATAATACTTCCCCGCGTGAAGATACTTTTCCTTTTCATTTTCGCCCTTAGGCACGATCATGTATCTGCGCCTTCCTGTAGTCGGGTACTTATCATCCGCAAGTCCTATCTCATACTCCATCGGGGCAGATGCGGCGGCTTTGAAATTGTATATACCGTTCTCGGCTATGTCATAAACAAAATACCTGTATCTGTCATTTTTCCCTGTTTCTTTATTTTCCTTTGAAGGATACATGACTGTGGAAGACTCCTTCCCGAGCTCTGCGGGAATGGCGTCAGTATAGACATATCCTTTATGCTCGGCAATTTCATTGCCTTCAAGGACAGCCTCATCTTTTATCTCTCCCTCAAGGACTTCACCCTCCCCGGAAGCCTCTGTCACATCCGTGATCTCTCCGGCTCGCTCAAAGGTCTCCGCCTCTTCTACTACATAAGCCTCATCAGCAAATACAGCCTGCGGCGCGGCTGTCACTGTAAAAGCTGCAGCCAGGACACCGGCCAGAAACTTCCTGTACAACCTTCCTTTTCTACTCATCATCAACCCTCCTGAAAAACTATTTCTCCCTCGGACGAACTCATCCGCCCCGTCAGCATAATCTTTAAAATTATAACATGAATCCTTACAAAACACTACATACTGAGCCACCGGAGTCTTTGTCCCCGGGCTTTAATTCCGTTAAGCTGATCCTGTGTAAACGGGATAAAGGCGCGATGCTGCCGAAAGGCATGAAGCTAAAGAGTTTATAAGCGGTGTGGTGATCCCTCTGAAAAAAAGAATGCTGAGGAAATGCTGATTTAATCGGCGTTATCCTGATCATATTTCAGGGAGCTTATGAGAAATTCCCTGCCTGTGCCCGGGATGAGTACGGCTTCCCCGCCGCAGGAGGGACATGAAAAATCCCTGCCATGGTCAAACTCCAGACCGCAGCAGGAACACTTAAATCTTGCCTTTGTATGTTCAAAAAAAAGCTTCGCCCCCTCACAGGTATGCCCTGCCGATAGCAGGTCAAAATACATATTCACGCACTCCCCCACATAAGAGGAAAGCTCCCCTATGACTATGTGAACCTCTTCTATACG
>CACZNY010000332.1 GCA_902782655.1 uncultured Lachnospiraceae bacterium | reverse complement strand
TTCTTCCTTGCACTCGAAAAATCATCCTTCGCCAAACTGTAAAGTTATTTCTGAACAGTTCCTAAGAAAAGGACTTCGGACAGCAAGCCCGAAGTCCCCCAAAAAAACTCTTGTTCCGTTTACTTTGACTCTACAGCGTATACGCTGGCCTGCTTCCTGAATTTATCCTTCCTCTCAAAACGAAGGACTCCGTCTATCAGAGCATACAGCGTATCATCTCCACCCTTGCCTACATTCTTGCCGGGATGGATGTGCGTGCCTCTCTGACGATATAATATATTACCGGCCTTTACGAACTGACCGTCCGCCCTCTTGGCGCCAAGTCTCTTTGCCTCGGAGTCACGTCCGTTCTTTGTGGAACCGACTCCCTTCTTATGAGCAAAGAACTGAAGATCAAGTCTCAGCATTTTCTAACCTCCTGTCTTTATCCTTCTGCTACCTTCACATATTTGCGTCCGTACTGCTCCTCTATGGATACCATCCCCAGATGAAAAGCACGGAGCAGAATCCCTGATCCCTCGGTCGGCTTCTCCTTAAGCCTTGCTTCGATAAAACCAGCCCTTCTGTCAATATTGACTGTCATAGGTTCATCCGGCAGGAACTGCTCTATCGCATTCACCGTGTTTATCGTCAGCATCGAGACCGCCGCGCATACTATATCACTTCCGGCCTCTGCAAAAAGCGCATGTCCGGAAACCTTAAACCCCGTGATATCCTGCGCCTTATCCCTCAGGATCAAAACGTCTATCATACACCTTATGCGTTGATCTTATCGATCTGTACCTTTGTGTATGCTTGCCTGTGTCCGTTTTTCTTATGATAGCCGGACTTTCTCTTGTAGTGGTAAACGATGATCTTTTTTCCCTTGACCTGATCCAGTACCTTGCCTGTAACTGTAGCTGAATCAACAATCGGTGAACCGACGGTCATCTTCTCTCCGCCTACTGCGAGAACCTGGTCGAAAGTAACCTCGGAATCCTTCTCAGCGTCAAGCTTTTCTACATAGATGACGTCGCCCTCGGAAACCTTGTACTGCTTTCCACCCGTCGCGATAACTGCGTACATATGGCATAACCTCCTTATATTTACTCGCTGCTTTCGGTGGCGCCTGTAAGGGCGCACTTATACCTTTTCATGCGGCATACCCCGTTATAATATCAATCAGAGCCCCTGAAGTCAAGCATTAATCTGATTTTTACGGGTCTACGGTTACAAATCGTTTAGTTTAAATATTACTCTTTCTTCGAAGCCTGATACACCCGATCAGGGGAGCATCAGAAATCCAGCTCCTTTTTACTGAAATAAAGAGTCGTGACAAGCAGCGCGCCGCCTAAGTATATCACTGCCGAAAGGATCAATACTCCCGCAGCTGCTGCGCCGTTTCCTATGATGATATCTGCAAATGCGCTTCCGACGAGCCCGGACAGATAATAACGGTCAAGGTGCAGCACCCTCAGCACAGGCGATATATTTGCTATCTTCAGGCCGAAGCCTACCAGGAAGCTGAGTCCCAGAAGTGAAAACACTGCTACAGCCGTATTATTCGTAAGATAGAACATAAACGCCGCCATGGTCATATACCCCAGCACAAGGAAGGTCTCTATCGCAATCTTCACGAATAAATACTTCATCTCATCAGGAGTAAGATTAAGCGGTGAAAGCTTTATCCCAATGAAAAGCACCAGCGCAAAGCCCCCGGTCTGAAGGATAAGAAGCAGCAGCGAGTCGATAAATTTGACAAGTACCATCTTCTCACGCGAAAATCCGCGTCCGATGACTCCTATCATTGTCATGCTCTTGAATTCATCTGCATATACTCCCATAAAAACCACCAGGCTGAACACAAAGAAGATCATGGGGATCACCATTACCTGATCATTGACAAAGGCAAAGCCGGTATGCAGCCTTTTGAAATAAGTAAAGCAGCAAATGCCCACATCAAGCAGCAGCATCAGTACAAAAAATATGGCAAAGATACTCTTACGGAGTATCCTCCGGATATCACCTCTTAAAAGCCTTCTCATAAGTCAAGCTCCTTTCTTTCGAACAATACTCCGGTCAGTATCAGAACCCCGACTATATATATGGCGATCGCCGGGATAAGCTGCCAGGGTGCGCTTCCGACCAAAAGATCCGCCTTTGCCTTGTCTACAAGACCCTCATAATAGAAATCGTAGACCCTTAGCGGAATGTACTCCTGGATCTTCTTCAGGCCGTCGGAGACCACCATAATGAAGGTGATGAGGGTCACCATGCCTCCCGCAACGCTGACAGTAAGGAAAAGCGCCATAGTACCGAACGCCAGACAGCCGGCGCTTTGCAGATACATGAACACATAGCTCCAGAAAATATCGATATTCTGCTGCGGGCTTATGGGAAGACCTGAGATCGCGTCTTTTATATAAACGATCAAAAGCAGAGGTATGGTACACACAAGCTGAAGAATGAGGCAGTCCAGATATTTTGCCGTCACGATCTTTGCCCGTGACATTCCGCGTCCGATAACGGAATGAATGACACCGGCCTTGAATTCCTCCCCGTAGACAAAGATAAATACCGCTATCGGGAATAATCCCGAACCGAGCAGTTCCATCGCAACCTTCATCGTGGAGATCTGTTCGATCGCCGTATCCTCCTTCTTTATCGTAAACATAATGATATAAGCGATCAGACAGATAATATAAAACATTACTTTTTTCAGTATCCTGCGGATATCCGCCCGTATCATCCTTATCACTCTTTACTACCTCCTATAAGCTCGAAATAGAAGTCCTCAAGAGACGAACGTTCCTCAACCTCTTTTATCACCTTGACGCCGCCCGCAGCCAGAAGCTCCTTTGCCTTTTCAAGATCTGATACCGCGATCTCGACTGCAGGCTGCTTTTCCTTAAGGTCATCCTGAGTGATCTGACGCACTACCGTCCCTTCATTGACAATGCCGAAACGATCTGCCGTATGCTCAAGCTCTCCCAGTATGTGGCTCGATACGATGACTGTCATGCCAAACTCATCACGGAAACGCTGTACCATATGACGGATATCTGCTATACCCTGAGGATCCAGTCCGTTGGTAGGCTCATCAAGGATCAGGATATCGGGATTACCGAGGATGGCATTGGCGATA